>JAATGO010000046.1 GCA_015654605.1 Betaproteobacteria bacterium | reverse complement strand
TGGGATGATCCCCGTATGCCCACTATCGTTGGTCTGCGCCGTCGGGGCTATACGCCGGAAGCTATACGCCTGATGTGTGATCGTACTGGTGCCTCCAAAAATAATACGTGGATTGATTACAGCATCCTCGAAGGTGCACTGCGCGATGACCTTGATCCCAAAGCACCGCGAGCCGTCGCTGTTCTGAATCCTTTACAACTGATTATCGACAATTTCCCTGAAACAGAAAGCGTAATGTGCAGTGCACCGATCTACCCACCTGCACATCCACAGCATGATAGCGAGCATCGCCACTTCCCAATTACCAACACTCTGTGGATTGAACGTGAAGACTTCATGGAAGTCCCGAGCAAAGGTTATTTCCGCCTTTTCCCAGGCAATCGTGTCCGGTTACGCTATGGTTATGTCGTTGAGTGTACGGGCTGCGACAAAAACGAAAAGGGAGAAGTCATTGCGGTACACTGTAATTATTTTCCTGACAGCAAAAGCGGCACGGAAGGAAGCTCCGCTTATAAAGTCAAAGGGAATTTGCATTGGGTCAGCGCCAAACATGCATTAACTGCAGAGATACGCTTGTATGACCGCCTCTTCACCGATCCGCATCCAGATGCAGGTGGTAAAGATTTTATCCAGGAGCTCAACCCTCAATCAAAAGAAGTCATTACCGCCTATCTGGAGCCAACGCTCGAAACAGCACAGCAGGGAGAACTTTTTCAATTTGAACGACATGGTTATTTTGTGGCAGATCGTCTTGATTCAACACCAGAAAAGCTGGTATTCAATCGTGCTGTCACCCTAAGAGATAGCTGGGGCACCAAATAACCTCTACCGATCCAAACGACACAACCCAAACAAAGAATGTATGCCGATTTCTACCTACCATGCGTCAATCCCTGTATTGACACAATTTCTAACCAGTCTCAAAGCCTTTCTGGAAAAAGCAGAAGCTTATGTCACAGTAAAGAACATTCCCCCAGACGCCTTGCTCAAGGCGCGACTATTTCCCGATATGTTTGACCTGACTCAACAGGTACAGCTTGCTTCCGATTTCGCCAAGAGCACAGCAGGAAGATTAACTGGCGTGGATATGCCATCCTACCCTGATACCGAACGCACTTTTTCCGAACTACAAGCGCGACTGGATAACACGCTGAAATTCATTGGCAGCATCACACCAGCTCAATTCGAAAATGCAGAAACTCGTGAGATCATTTTACGTGCTGGGACGGCCAACGAAAAAAGATTTACGGGCGCCCAATATTTGCTACATTACAGCATGCCGCAATTTATTTTTCACGTCACGACTGCCTATGACATCCTGCGACACAACGGCATCGAGATTGGTAAGAAAGATTTTTTGGGAAACTCTTGAAGAGTAGCATTCCCCGACAGTGCGAAGAGCACTGTACGGATCTATGCGGATATATGGGATATTGAGAATATTTGTACCATGCAATATCCGTTCTTGCACGACTACCGACTCGGTATGAATAGGTACAAATAATCAGCGGTTTTTGAAAACCGGTGTACGTTTTTCCAGAAATGCATGCATACCTTCTTTTTGGTCCTCTGTAGAAAAGCAGCTATAAAACAATGCACGCTCGTATTTCAATCCCTCAGATAACGTGGATTCATAAGCACGGTTTACCGAATCTTTAATCATCATGACCACTGGCAATGACATCTCAGCAATCTGTGTAGCAACGGCAAGTGTCTCTGTTAATAATTGATCTGCTGCGACAACACGTGAGACCAAACCAGCACGTTCTGCCTCCTGTGCATCGAGCATACGTGAGGTCAATGCCATATCCATGGCCTTGGCTTTCGATATGGCACGCGGCAAACGTTGCGTCCCTCCAGCTCCCGGCAGAATGCCTAGCTTGACTTCGGGTTGTCCAAACTTAGCATTATCTGCTGCAATAATAAAGTCACACATCATTGCCAATTCACAACCACCACCTAATGCATATCCAGCCACAGCAGCAATCACTGGTTTGCGTACTTGACGTATTGTTTCCCAGCTCCTCGTGATGAACTGTCCTCCGAATACATCCATATAATCGTAGTCGGCCATGGCGACAATATCGGCTCCAGCAGCAAATGCCTTTTCGCTACCAGTGATCACAATACAGCCAATATCTGCATCTGCCTCAAATGCCAACAATGCCTGTCCCAGTTCGGTCATTAACTGATCATTTAATGCATTCAATGCTTTGGGTCGATTCAGCCTGATCAACCCAACCTTGCCCTGTGTTTCAACCAAAATATTTTCATATGTGATTTCATTGTGCATCATGTCTCCTTGGATGATAATTCAATGCCATTGACGTATTCACTCAGTTTTCTGGACAATTGTAGCGCCAATAAAAGCAAACATGTTAATCCATGTGAGTTATGTCAATACCTTTCCTTATATCATGAGGAACGTATGCCCAAAAAGTGAACCGTTCAACGACAGGAGCAATTAAATTGTTATCTGATAGCTTAATAAAAAATGGCAACACTCAGACTGGTTAGGAAAATGCCTTACTCATTAGCCGTAGGCTATCTTCATTGACACAATCCTGAAGCGCCAATAGCGTCTGTTCAAGGTGTTGTTTTACTATCTTTTCCACAGCGGCAGCATTTTTCTTCTCATAACCCTCGAGAATCAGGCCATGTTCGATATTATCAGCTTCCAAAATCTGATGATGAATGAAAATAGACAAAGCAACATAAGGCTCTGCCACCACCAGAAGATTTTTGACCATTTCGTATAGTCGCGTATCCTTCTCGCTTGACATTAACCTGATGTGAAATTCTTTATTGAGAGATGACCAGCGATGAGGGTCTGTGCAAGCACACATTTCACGATGTAATGCTTGAGCCTTTATCAAATCATCTACGGCAATAGTCGTCACAGACTTCTTAGCAAGCAATGGCTCCAGAGCAATACGAAGTTCATAGATCTCAGCGACATCCTTGACGGTCAGTCCCTTAACAATGACTCCCCTATTAGTATCAATAAATACCAACCCTTCTGAACGAAGATCTCGAAATGCCTCTCGCACAGGCGTGGTACTGACCTCAAACTTTTTGGCGATATCATCTTGCCGTAATCTGTCACCTGGCAAATATTTACCACTTAATATGTCTTTGCGCAGCAGATTCAACACATATTGTTCGATAGTTTTATAGTCTTTAGCCATAACGTCAATGACCTGTCATCATCCCAGATCCATTATTTAACCACATAAAAAATATCATGATATCCGAGTATGGTCGGCCAACAACGCCGGGCATCGAATACGTGGCAACAGAGTCGATAGCCACTGTCCAATCATAATCAATGGCATATCCTCCCCTCCACGACCAATTAATTGCACTCCTAAAGGTAACAGAGATGAAGATAAACCGGAAGGAATTGTTAATGCTGGCAAACCAAGGAAAGTCCATGGCGCGCAGAAAGAAGCATCTCCCGTTTTCTCCAATCCTAATAGAGCCTCCGTTGGCGATGTAATCGAGATAATGGCATCCACCCCTTCCAACACTGCATCGCGCTCCTTGCGCATTGTTGTAAGCAACGCCATCAGTTGCTCGTATTCCTGTTTGGAAACACTCTCTCCCTGTTGAATAATTTCACGGGTATAGGGTCCCGCTTGTGACAATTTTCCTTTGATCTCCTGATACAAATTTTGCCTGACTTCATAGGCCATTATCTTGTGTGTCATCGCAACAATCTCATTGATATTCAGTTCCGAACCGACATCAACGCATTCAATACCTTGCTCCTGTAAAAGACGGATGACTGCATCAAAATTATTTTTCACATCAGGGTCAACATAGGCCCAACGTGAGGAACGATACATCCCTAATTTCGCAGGTTTTTTACCCTCATCAACATACATATCTGGCAATGGCTGTTGAGCCGACTTCCCTTGCGTGACCGATGAATAAGCCATTGCTGCCCAACGACAATTCGAGGTGAGAAATCCGACATGATCTAACGTCGGAGACACAACGCGAACACCATCTCTAGGAATCATTCCATAGGTCGGTTTATAACCAACGATACCGCAATACGACGCTGGTCTAATGATAGAACCTACCGTCTGAGTACCAAGCGCAACATCCACAATACCGGCAGCGACTGCCGCAGCAGAACCACTCGATGATCCTCCGGGAGTGTAATTGGCATTCCATGGATTGACAGTCATTCCGGGATCGCGCCAGGCAAACTCGGTCGTGACAGTCTTCCCAAAAATCACAGCGCCAAGTTCTCGTAATCGCTGAACAACCCACGCATCCTTGGTAGGTTGATATCCCTCAAATATCTTTGAGCCATATGCTGTTGGCATGTCTGCCGTATCAATAAGATCCTTGACAGCAATTGGTATACCAGACAAGGCTCCCTCTCTACACTGATTTGGATAACTGTCTGGTCGAAAAATAAAAGCATTTAACTTTACTTCGTAGCGATTTGCTGCCTCTATGGCCGAAGCTAAATGCGATGATGAAGTAACAGGCATGGTCTCATTTGTCATTTTTGTGTGCATAAATGATGTGGGAAAACTAAAATGATGTGGGAAAACTATTTTGACTCAGAAAAAATCAGGAAACATGTGGGAAGCTACATGACAACTAGCACCTTCCCACCTGACACGACAATATAATTTCTACCAGCAAGATAACTAAACATCCATACTTGTTATTATGGTGAGCCTACGTGCAAAAGTATGAACTGATCAATGCCCCAGTTTTTCTGCAAAACTATTATCCACAGCACTCTCGTACGTCACTTCCCCTTGCTTGATGTTACCAATATACACTTGGAGATCTAAACCGTTCTGAAAAGCCTGTTTTGAAATAGAAGGCGTTGCAGGATAAATCTTCTGATCAAGCATACGCTTCACAGCACTGTTGACCACTTTCGCATCCAGCGTAGGGAATTCTTTTTGAGCAACGCGATAAGCGGCATCTGGCGATGTCTGCATCAGCTTCTCCGCCTCACCCAATGCCGCTACAAAACTCTGTACCATCTGAGGTTTATTTTTGATGGTTGATCGTAATGTATCGATCGTCGAGAACGCATAAGCCCCTTCGTACTGCTTACCAAAATCATGCACAATTCTGTAGCCACTGGCAATTCCCTGATCCACTTGGGGTTCATAAAGAGCAGCGGCCGCAGCACGACCCGCACTGACTGGAGATAATTCAGTCCCGATCTGTACCGTGTTGACCTTGATACTGGATAAACCCTTATCTTTCAGAAGTTTTTGCAACAAATATGTGCTAGTAGAAGGAGGAATCGCTGCAGATATCGTTTGATCTTTTAAATCACTGATCGATTTAATTGGCGAATCTCCGGGAACGATCATCCATACGGGAACCCCTGATACCACCATCGCCACATTTACAAGCTCTGCACCTTTTAAATTCGCCATCACCGCAGTCATAGGGTCCTGTAATGAAAAATCTGCATGGCCGCCAATCACAGCAGCAACACCTTGTGCGCCACCACCTGCCGTCACTTTCTGTACCTCCAATCCGTGCTTGGAGAACAATCCCTCATCCATAGCCACGTAAAGTGGGAGATACTGAATTGACTGAAATGCCTGATACACCACCACTTTTTCTGCCGCATAAGAACTCGATGATGCCATTGCGCCTGCCACCATCAATGCCGTCGCCATCAATGCTCGGCAATACTTCAATGTTCCGTTTTCCATGAAACAACCCTTTCTTCTATTAATTGAACAACCCAGGTAAGAACTGCTGCCATCAACGTCAGAACAATGACTCCTAACCACACACTATTAAGATCAAATAATGATCCAGCGACAAATACTGCGTGTCCCAACCCACTCTCTGAAGCAATATATTCGCCAACAACTGCACCAATCAACGCAAAGCCGATATTGATGCGGAAAATGGAAAATATCCAAGGAATAGATGCAGGAACAATGAGTTTTTTGAAAACCATCACCCGCTGCGCTTTAAATGATTTAAAAAGATTCAGCAAATCCTGATCAATTTCCTTTGCCGCAGCACAGGAAGAAATCATGGCAACAGCAAAGGTCGAAATACCCGCCAACCAAATCTTTGACTCCATACCGGAACCAAACCAGATAATGATCATCGGACCAAGAGCAATTTTGGGAATGCTATTGAGCAAAATAGAAAATTGCTCAGCAATATCAGAAGTTCTAGGATAAAACCAGAGCATTAATCCTAATACGATGCCCAACCCGCTGCCGATGAGCAATCCCAGAATAGTTTCGAATAAAGTCACCCAAGTATCGTAGAGAAGCTGCCCTTTCGTTACCCCAATCACTGCAGCGTGATAGATGCCAAGGGGAGAACCCAATAACTGCCCATTAATCCAGCTAGCCAATGCAGCGACTTGCCATAGAATGATCAAAGCAATCAATATTGCAGTAACAACCATCGTCGCGTTGTTTATTTTTTTCATAAAATAT
>JAATGO010000143.1 GCA_015654605.1 Betaproteobacteria bacterium | reverse complement strand
GACCACGCCGGTCTGTACCGACAACACGTGCCTTGACACGGTCTCCATGTAATACCTTTTTCATTTCCTTTTCAGGCAAAAAAAGGTCGCCACTACCGTCATCTGGCAATAAAAATCCGAATCCATCACGATGGCTACTCACGCGCCCCTCAATGAAATTCGGTGAATGTGTCAGTTGATAACTGCCGCCGCGATCAGGCTTGATCTGGCCATCACGCTCCATCGCGTTGAGGCGTCGAGTCAAACCATCCATCGCTTCCGGTTTTACGCCCAAAGCAGTCGCCAATGTGAGAATGTTTTGCGTACCAGTTGAGGTACGCAAAATGCCGAGAATTTCCTCGCGGCTAGGAATAGTGTAGATAAATTGGCTCAAAAGTATAATAAAGTGAATATAGTTACCATAGGTATTGCCGCAGCACATGGTCTTATTGGCTACAACAAGCACGTTTAACCCGTCTAGTGTAACGGAGGTTGCGACTATTTGCCTAACGAGAATACATTTCTGCCTCTGAAGTAATATATTTTTGCACAATATTAGCAAAAAATGCCCTTGCACAAACGGTCACCCTACCCAGCAGTTAATGTAACTGCTTACGCACTCTCCCTGATGGTCGATCGTACTGACGTGCAAGCTCAGTCAGAAATGCCTAGACGCGACAATATCACGCTATGGAAGGGGCGCACTATAAGAATGCATTGACTTTGGGCCTGCTTCGTCTATAATCTCGTTCTTTCGTATTAATTTAATTGCGATTGCCCACGTGGCGGAATTGGTAGACGCGCATGGTTCAGGTCCATGTGCCGCAAGGTGTGGGGGTTCGAGTCCCTCCGTGGGCACCACGGAACAACATAGCAACACAGTGCAAAACGCCGCAATCCTATATCAACACTAGGATTGCGGCGTTTTTCATTGGCGCGTCAACTAGACAAAATATACCAAAATAACGCATATTATCAGTACCGACTCCCCATAAACTCCCCATTTTTATGATTTAATCTGAAGAATTTTGGAGAATATCATGGCATCAATCACAAAATGTGCCAACGGTTGGCGTATACAAATATCAGTTCAAGGACAACGTGCCTCAGCCACATTCACCACAAAAGCGCAGGCCATCGCCTGGTCTGCAATACGTGAAACCGAACTTCGTACCGAAAAATCAACCGGTCTTGTCGTCGGCAAAACCTGTAAAGATGCTTTTGAACGCTACGAAAAAGAAATTTCCCGCAGCAAACGTGGTTTCCGATGGGAGGCGCTTCTTTCAGCACATTCAGTGGAGTAATACGCTTGATCGACATATCTTCCGTTAACACAAACGACACACGGTCATTCCACGTCATGGCCAGTCGTGTACATTTCTTTCCTCTGGCGATATGATGACGCATTTCATCTGCGTCCAATGCATGATTAACATACCGCACAATCACTTTATCTTTAGTCCGTAGTTCGCTCTCTCTATCAATCGTAAAACCTTCCGGAGCTTCATCATCATCTAGCCAGTTGGTCATCGCGCACAGGGGTGATAGATTAGTGCGCAAATATTGCAATGGCATTTGATCAATGGAATGCATCAATAACCCAATTATTTCATCAGCTTTTGATGCACTAGCTGTATCTATCCCCAACCAACCATTCTTCTTATCAATCCAAACATTAGTGCGAGTGGTCACAGGAAATGCACGTGGCAATAGTTCATCAATGACCTGGTCCTCAACATCTTTTCGTTGCTTCCTGCCTAACGCAAAGCCTTGTTGCTTCTCAATCACGACTGAAGCCATTCTGGAAAAACGTGTAATTACCGATTTCGGCAGTAATTTTTTCTCTGTTTGTAATGTCAGTAAAAATTGATCATTCAGCACATGTACAAGTGCATCATGACGTGGTGCAATCCAGCCCTGGCTAATCATTTGCAAATCTGTGCACGTCTGGAAAATATGGCGTAATAGATACGTCTCTAGATCATGTGAACTTAATACCCACGATGTGGGCAAGCGATAAATCTTCATATTTTTAAACCACATAATCTTCTCCACTATCCCGAAATATCATTTGGTGTCGCTTATTAAACGAGCGATATCCCAATAGACGTCCATTCCCAGCTCACATGCGATCTTAATTTCAAGCTTTGCACCTCTTGAGCCCTGCCAATCTGGCAGCACCAAAATACCATCGCAGTCCATCAGTGCTTTTAAATCGATGCGCATGCAATCTGACCATGTTGCATTTTTATCTGTGATCAATGCTGCAGGATTTACTACATTAAAACCTAATTCTAATAATTTTTTTCTGTCTCATTGAACAAAGGAAAATTAAGATGTTTTTTTCCTGTCATAGGGCCAGATATATAAATCTTTTTTTGGCTTATCATTTTCAATTTCTTGCCGCCAATTTCACAGAAACACTACATAGTCCGAATTTTGACAATGCATCATTAGCCGCATCACAGCTGCTATTAGCAATGGCAATGTAGCGGTAACGCTCAAGCTCTGTCCTCACTATGACGTGATATATGCTCATTTTTCAATCGTCTCCTTAATTGGAATAGAAATTCTTGGATACGGACACGCATTTAACGTTTTCCATTGCCAAATCAATTCCCTTTTAAAATCATCAGGTAGTTGAAACTCATTTTTCTCTGTAACAACTAGATGTTGCTCCATAAAATTTTCATCGACCTGCGTACAGTTATTTACACGAGTCCTAGATTTTATGATTTTTGGTAATGCCTATCTGGAATTACGTGAAAATATTACTGGCTTCCCATTACAGTTTAAACCCGCATTGGCAAAATATATGCGAGTTGGTATCGATCTGGTGAATTATTTCTTTATCCCATCATGGGCACAAGAATATCAACTAAAAACTGGTTCTGTTTTTCATTTACAAGACCCAGATGTCAATCAGGAAGTGTACGGACTGCCACAATATCTAAGCGCGCTGCAATCTGCCTGGCTCAATGAATCTGCGACATTGTTTCGTCGAAAATACTATCTGAATGGCTCGCATGCCGGTTTCGTTTTTTATATGACTGATGCCGCCCAAAATCAAACCGATGTTGATGCGTTACGCAAAGCGATGAAAGAAAGTAAAGGCCCAGGGAATTTCCGTAATTTATTTATGTATGCCCCTGGTGGCAAAAAGGATGGCATTCAAATTTTACCAGTATCCGATGTTGCCGCTAAAGATGAGTTTTTCAACATCAAAGGAGTAACGCGTGATGACGTGCTGGCTGCACATCGTGTACCACCACAGCTATTGGGGATTATGCCTAACAATACTGGTGGTTTCGGTGCAATCATACCTGCTGCGCAAGTTTTTGCGCGCAACGAAATTGTTCCACTGCAATCACAGTTTTTGACAATTAATGACTGGTTTGGCGATGAAGTCATTCAATTCAAAGACTACCGATTAGATATCGTTACCGAGGGGGGAAAATGAGTGATGATGCAGACCGTGCAGACCAGCACATTGCTGCCGCCGTGCAATCAGCATTGAATCAATTACACAAAGCGTCCAGATTGCATAGCAATGGTCGCTGTCACTTCTGTGACGAAGTGGTGTCGAATGCGTTACTATTTTGTGATGCAGATTGCCGGGATGATCATGAAAAGGAACAAGCTGCTCGACAGCGCACTGGACGATAATGTCATCACGCATGCGCAATCGGCTGAATCAGGCTTTCAGCCGATATTCCTAGCCCTTCATGCAACCGCCGTATCATTGCAAGGGTAAGGGGGCGCTTTCGACTAAGCACCTCATAGACCCTGTTCAATTGCCCTATCATCGGAATCAAATCCTTTGGAGATAAATCGGATTGTTCCATCCGGAACTTGATTTCCTCAATAGGATCTGCAGGTGCAATCGGATAATGCTTTGCTTCATACGCTTCAATCAGCATTGCCATCAGTTCAAATTGATCTGCCTCTGGAGTGCCTAATGCTGGCTCATGATCGAAATATGGCTCAATCTTGCGTAGCATCGCCTCATATTCCTTTTCAGTGTGAATTGGTTTGATATTCATATCATTGTTCCTCATATCGTGTTTGCATTGATTTTGTCGTATTCAGCATGTGTACCGACAAACTTGATGTACAACACACCCAATTGGTAAGCAATACCAACAACCAACCGATGATTGTTTCCTCTGATATTAAAAACGACGCGATTGTTAGACAAGAAACTAGCACTCGCATATTGGTTCTTAATATCCTGAGGCGTTTCCCATGAAGCTTTTGTTACTTCATTATGCCATGCGCGTAATGGTTGCTCTGTATCAGGATGCTTTGTATCAGGATGCTTTGTCCAATACTCAATCAATGTCTTCTTTGCGATCACTCTCATGCCTTAATTATAGTCCCAAAATGGGACTATTACAAGAAGAAAATGATGCCTATTAATGCCACGGCGCGCAGTCATCCCCCAACAACGCCTGCCCAATAAAAGGGGCGGTTTTGATGCTGATTTGTAAAAATGCTGCACTTAGGTTGTTAACTCACCAATACCACGCACGGCGGCTCAAAAGATTTTGATGCGTCCCTATCCCACTTTATAAAAGTTAAAGCTATG
>JAATGO010000028.1 GCA_015654605.1 Betaproteobacteria bacterium | reverse complement strand
GGAGCCACTGCATTCACTGTGATGTTATAGCGTCCCTCTTCCAGGGCTAGTGCACGTGTGAGGCCAAGAATCCCAGCTTTACCTGCAGAGTAATTTGCTTGGCCAGGGTTGCCCAGGTAAGCACGAGAAGAAATATTAATGATCCGTCCCCATTGCTGTTCAATAAGGTGCGGCATGACTGCTTTACAGGTCAAAAAAGAACCTTTAAGGATAACTTCGATCACTTTATCCCAGTCTTCTTCAGACATTTTTGTCAACACTGTGTCGCGAGGAAAACCGGCGTTATTCACCAGAATATGAATGCCCCCAAATGCAGCGATCGTTTTCTCGATCAATTGATTCACTTCTATCGATTTAGTAATATCACAAGGTATACCAATGACCTGAAGCCCCTCTGCTTTGAAATTTTCTGCAGTTGCTAATGTCGCTTCGTGATTGATATCTGTTATAACGACTTTCGCACCTTCTTGTGCAAGTCGATGGGCTGTTGCAGCACCGAGTCCGCGTGCGGAACCGGTGACTATTGCTATCTTATTTTTTAATTCTAAATCCATGATGCCTCCTGATAATTCAATAATGATATAACGGCCACCTGTATCGTCTTATGCCAATGGCGACGAAAAACCAGAATGAAGATCAATACGTCCTGCATCAAGCACCATGACATCACGTTCTATCGCAAAAGTTCGCAGTGAAATCACGTCGTCGTCTTTCCATAATTGAGTACGCAATGTATCGCCAGGTAGTACAGGTGCAGTAAACCGTATGCGCATAGCACGAATGCGCTCTGGATGATAATCAAGCAAAGCATGCAATGCGGCATGACAGGCAATTCCCATTGTGCATAAACCATGCAATATCGGCCTGGAGAATCCTGCATTTTTAGCGACCTCAGGATCTACATGTAATGGGTTATCATCCCCATTAAGACGATAAAGCAACGCCATTTGCGGCAGTGTTGATAAATCGTGGAACGTGTCTGGAACACGGACAGGAATAACATGAGGAGGTTTAGGTGCCCCTGGAGAGCTACCACAACCACCATCTCCACGTAACATCGTTACCTGAGAAACTGTGGCAATCAACTCTCCAGAGGTATCGGAAAGTTGCCTCTCCTGGCACAATAAAGCACCTTTGCTTTCACCTTTGTCATAAATAGCACTTACACGATTGCGTCCTATGACCGTTCCTTGCGGAGGAAGTGGTTTGTGGAGTTCAAATGATTGCTCTGCATGAACCAAACGCTGCCAATCAATGCCTGTATCTGGATGTTTTGCCCAAAAACCGGGGAACCCCATAATAACGGGCATGGTTGGAAAGGTGCGCAACGTTTTTTCATACACAAACTGTAACTGTCCTGTATTAGTAGGATCGCCGCCAAGCCCAAGGCTTAATGCATAGAGCATCGTATCGCGTTGGCTGTACACATGCTGCACTGGAGAAAACTTCCGTTGCAACAGTTGTTCTACATTGATAGACATTATTCCCCTCGTCCAATTACAACAGCATCCAGTGCATAAACACCATTCCCCTTTGGCAGTACCAGCACAGGATTCAAATCAATGGATTCAAGTTGATCAGCATTAGCGGCAGCAAATACGGACAAACGCTGTAGCATGTGAGCTAATGCATCAATGTCAGATGCTGGTGCACCGCGAAAGCCACACAATAATGGGTAGGCATCAATTTCCTTGATCATGCGATATGCCTCTCCCAAATCGAATGGCGCAGCACGAAACGATACATCCTTAAACAATTCTGCAAAAATACCTCCCAGACCAAACATGACGACAGCCCCGAACACAGGATCGCGATTGACTCCGACAATCGTCTCTACTCCTTTGGGAGCCATGGCACTCACCAGTACACCTTCGATATTGGCATGTGGTGCGTGTTCACGTGCTCGTCCCATCAATGTCCTATAAGCTTCCGATACAGCATTTGCATTCGTGAGTGACAAAATGACACCACCTATTTCTGTTTTATGCAGAATATCGGGAGAAACTATTTTCATGACTACTGGGAAGCCAATAGAAGTCGCAGCAGCAACCGCTTGTTCCGCACTATTGGTAACCTGCATTGGTAAAAAAGGTATTCCCGCCTGTTGCAGTGTAGATGCCGCAGATGCTTCCGAGAGCGCCCCTTTCTTCAAGGTAATTTGTAAGTGCTCATTTATCTGCGGATATTCTGATTGGATATCAAAACTTTCCCGTAGCGATGCCAATGCAGATAAAGCCTGCATGGCACGATCAGAATCTCCGTATACCAGAAAGCCTGCCTTTTCATAGGAACGCACGACATCATCACCAGCTTCCATGCACAAGATAGTTGGACGATCCAGATAAGATTGCGTCCCTTCACGAATGGCGTCTTTTATTTTCTCTCCATACGTTGGAGAGGCAGGCAACATGGTAAATGCGCCAACGACACTGTCATACCCGCCATCGGCATACATGATTTCGTAAGTCTTCGTAACCAGACTCATGTCATTGAGCCAGCCCGCTGTTGTATCACAAGGATTATTGTCGCTACCCATCGGATTGATATCACGTAATTTCTGGCGCGCATGCTCAGGTAATGCTGCAATATCTAACCCATGACGCTCGGCTGCATCGCACAACTGAATCCCGAAACCGCCAGACACCGTGATAATACCCGTGCGCCGACTAGCAGG
>JAATGO010000408.1 GCA_015654605.1 Betaproteobacteria bacterium | reverse complement strand
GCCGACGAAGAAGCTGCCTTGCAAGAATCATTATCAGATGAATTTACCCCTGATACCTTGCTCGACAGCGATGATAGTCTCAGTTTCGTGCGGCCAGGTATCGGGCGCGATGTACTGCATAAATTACGACGTGGGCATTGGGTGATTCAAGCACAACTCGATCTGCATGGCCTGCGACGTGACCAAGCACGCGAGGCACTGAGCCAATTTCTCAGACAGGCACGTCGCAGTGGTTTGCGTAGCTTGCGTGTGATCCATGGCAAAGGAAATGGCTCACTCAATAAAGAACCCGTACTCAAACACAAAGTTCGAAACTGGTTAGCACAAAAGGAAGAAGTCATCGCATTTTGCCAGGCACGTGCTACCGATGGGGGCTCTGGTGCGCTCATCGTGCTCTTGCGCTCAACAAACAGCATGGGTAACGCTGAGCGCGGATATTAACAATATCCGTTTATGTTCGTCACATTGGGTCATGCGTACCAACAGTGCGAAAGCTGTACGCTCCTTCTTACATCTCGTCCTCAAAGCGCATCCGAAACAACGCATTACCCAAAATGATGTCTTCTCTATTTTTTCTATCAATTCATCGACATCTTCTGGCCTCATGTCACTACGATACGTCTGCAGGAAACGCCAGCAAGTATGAACAATAAAGAGAATAGTATGTAACGCGCAATAACGTCGTACTTTCCATTATGTCACCGCGTCACTGCTCATTGATCACCAAATCAACAGAAAGTAGCTTTATACAGCCCCTATACGGCATCCTTGCCCGTTTCACCAGTACGGATACGTATAGCCTGCTCGATATCGCGGATAAAAATCTTGCCGTCGCCAATTTTTCCCGTATGAGCAGCTTTGATAATCGCATCGACTACAGTCTCTTTAATTTGATCGTCAATCACCACTTCAATTTTTACTTTGGGTAAAAAGTCGACAACATACTCGGCACCTCGATAGAGTTCAGTATGCCCTTTTTGTCGACCAAAACCTTTGACCTCGGTCACTGTCAGCCCTGCTACCCCGACGTCTGCCAAGGCTTCACGAACTTCGTCAAGCTTGAATGGTTTGATAATTGCGATAACCTGCTTCATGTTTTCCTCCTTGAGTAGAGCGTACTTCTTTCTTATCCGAGAAATTTGTGTGCATTTTAGCAAACCAGATAAGGCGATAATTCAAGCATCTGGAATATTTTCCAGATCTTTCATCCATACGACAGATTCGGCATCACTCGGTGCGCGCCAGTCACCCCGAGGAGATAACGACCCACCCGAACCAACTTTAGGTGCATTCGGAACACAAGAACGCTTAAATTGGCTAGTGCGAAAAAAACGATCCAGAAAAATAGCAAGATTCGCTTTTATCTCCTTCAACGTATACTGACGGCGGCTTACATGTTCCGCTTCTGGCCATTTCCCCTCTTCTCGGTTTTTCCAAGCGCTATAAGCCAAAAATGCCACCTTAGAAGGGGCAAAACCAAACCTTAACGTATAGTACAGGTTAAAGTCTTGTAATTCATAAGGACCAATCACATTTTGCGTAATTTGTGCAGGAACAACATCTGCTTGCCCCGGGATTAATTCTGGACTGATCTCGGTCTCCAAGACAGCCAGCAACACATCTTCTCCACCAACCTGCTGATTTTCCGCAACCCAACGCACGAGATGCGTAATCAATGTCTTGGGGACGCTGGCATTCACATTGTAATGCGACATATGATCTCCGACACCATATGTACACCAACCGAGCGCCAGTTCACTCAAATCCCCCGTCCCCACCACAATACCATTATGATGGTTAGCAAGACGAAACAGATGATTAGTACGCTCTCCTGCCTGCACATTTTCAAAAGTAATATCGTAAACCTGCTGCCCCTGTGCATACGGATGCCCTAAATCCTTGAGCATCTGCTCACAGCTTGGTCTGATATCGATCTCCATGGCAGTACAGCCAACATACCGCATCAACTCCCGCGCTTGCTGCAAGGTACGGCTGCTCGTAGCAAAGCCTGGCATGGTGACCCCAATAATATGCGTACGCGGTAATTGAAGACGATCTATTGCCCTGGCACACACTAACAATGCATGTGTCGAATCCAGTCCACCAGAAATACCAATGACAACTTTCTTAATGCCGCTCGCGGATAAACGCTGCGTTAATCCTTGTACCTGAATGTGATAGACCTCTTCACAGCGCTTATCGCGTAGCATGCTATCTGACGGCACGTAAGGAAAACGGGCAAACGCTCTCACTAAAGGCAAGTCTCTATCAAGAGGAATGGCAAGCTGAAAACGAATCGTTCGAAAACGCTTTAATTCGTCCATATGTCGCCGTACGGAATGACCAAATGTTGTTTGATGCATCCGCTCATGCGACAAACGCTCCAGGTCAATATCGGCCACAATCAATGTGGACTCATCTTGGAATCTTTTTGCTTCTGCCAGTAATTCTCCATTTTCATAGATAATCGCATGCCCATCCCAAGCCAAATCAGTAGTAGACTCGCCACATCCAGCAGAAGAATACAAATATGCTGCCAAACAACGCGCTGATTGCTGACTGACCAACTGGTGACGATAATCTGCCTTACCCACGACCACATTCGAAGCGGATAAATTCACCAACACTGTCGCGCCTGCCAACGCAGCAAAAGACGAAGGTGGAATTGGCACCCAGACATCCTCACAAATTTCGACATGGAATTTGAATAGCGGTAAATTCTCCAACTCGAATAATAAGGCTGCGCCAAAGGCAACCGTTTGCCCTAGTAAATTTATCTCTGTTGATAATGCTTCGTCAGCAGCGCTAAATTGTCGTGCCTCATAGAACTCTCCATAATTCGGCAAATAACTTTTAGGAACAACGCCCAACAAACGTCCACCAGCTACGACAACAGCGCAGTTGAATAACTGATGATCCACCTGCAACGGCAAGCCGACAATCATCGTAATGGGTAACTGCCGTGAAGCCTCCACAATACTTGCCAAACCTTGTTCACTAGCATCTAATAAAGCACGCTGATGAAATAAATCATCGCAGGTATAGGCAGGCAAACCTAGCTCAGGAAAAGCAATCAACAAGGCCCCGCTGGCAGCCGCCTCTGTTGCCAACGCAATCGTTGCCTCCGCATTAAATAGCGGATCTGCAACACGACAGCGAGGAACACCAACGCTGGTACGGATAAAACCGTGAGAGTATAAATTTAAGAAAGGATTTGCCATATGCAGTCAAGACCTCCATGAATGGACAGATTTTAGCATCCGGCACTGATTATGGTTGCCCAAGTCTGTTGATGCAGGTTCTGCTACTTCTCATTTTCTCTCATTCCACATGAAATGCACCAAATGAGCCTTTAGATACCTTGGCAGGTATCAATATCGCGGTATGGGCTGATGCAAAGCGACAATAACAAAACCAGCACCTCTCAAATACCACGCAACGACTACACCGACTTAAGCAACATTACCATTTCTTGCGTAAAATGAGTTGATCGTAAGGGGCGAAGCCCATTGGAACATCGGGCTCAGACAGGCATCATGACAGTTTGTGCTCATTTCATCAGTCCTCGTACATGTTACCTGTTACCAACACGGTTCCTATACCTCCTGTCAATGCTACAACCACTTTTACCTCTTACTCTATGTATCAAATACGCATCGTTTCCTCTCTCGCCGAACTGGGTGCAACGACATGGGATACGCTGGTAGCAACTCAAGCAGATGCCAATCCATTTCTATCCTATGCATTCTTGCATGCCCTGCACGCCAGTGGATCCGCCTCGCCAGAAACTGGCTGGGAACCCCATTATCTGACGCTTTGGCAAGAAAATAGCCTGGAAGCAGCCCTACCGCTTTATCTAAAATATCACTCTTATGGTGAATATGTGTTCGACTGGGCATGGGCCGAAGCTTACGAGCGCCATGGGATGCCCTATTACCCCAAATTATTGTCTGCCATTCCCTTTACACCAGTTACGGGGAGCCGCCTGTTAGCACGCACCCCGGCAGCACAAGAG
>JAATGO010000155.1 GCA_015654605.1 Betaproteobacteria bacterium | reverse complement strand
GAGGCAGAGGTGGTGGAGGCAGAGGCAGAGGTGGTGGAGGCAGAGGCAGAGGTGGTGGAGGCAGAGGTGGACTCGGAGGAGGTGGCAGAGGCAGAGACCATCAAGGCGTCGGGGATGGAGGTCGCTGAGGAGGCACCGGTGGTCGTTGACATGGAGGTAAAGGTGGACACGCCTGTGGCTGCCTCCCTGCCCTTGTCTTCCACTCAAGATTGGAATGCCGTTTATCAGGCTGACCAGTCACTGGTGTTCATGCCCAGCGAGTTGACCTCAGACACCAGTGGTGAGTAATGCTATGTATTTATATCACTCACTACTTCCAAAGTACTAACCTACTTAATCTTTTAGATGACCCTGCACAAGACTGGTCCCGCGATGCAACGTTCGGGATGAGTCTGTTGGAGTCTATCAGTGGAGTAGCTGTCGCTGTTAACACCTTCCTCGCCACGCCATCAGACTCTCCGGACCCGTACCTCCAAACTGGCATCCAGACGCTTCAGGCTCCCAGCACACCGAGCTTGGCGGCGGACATTTCAGTGTCACCACCCACAGAGGACCAACCTTCATGGTCTGCTGACTCTGCTCCGACCAACGAGGTTTTACCGGAGTCAACATCAAACGAAGCAGCTAGGGCGGAATTGGCCGCCATGAATACCCTCGACACCGAGGCTGCTCTCAAATCCGACAACAGCGGCAGTGGCTCACCCTGGTACAATCCTCTCCCTGGCGCCATCAAGGACGATCGACGCCCCAAGTTCTGCTTCGCCGACAGGTCGCTCAAACTGGCACTTGCCTCTGCTCGTGCTCAGGACCGACCCATACCTGCGGTGACAGAGCAGATGGTCACACCTATCGAGGCGCTGTCTGTTCCCGTTAACATACCTTCCATCCCGGTCGAGGTCCCCGCGACACCACCATCCGTCTCTGTTAGTCCTCCGATGCCCAAGTCCCCCTCGCCTCTCGATACCCCAGCACCCGAAACGATCAGCTCTACCCCTCCCAACGACTCTGCACCAGGACGGGTACGTGAGCAAGTCGCTCTCCTCGATGCCCCGGCCCCCGAAGTGTCTCGTCTGCAGGCCGCCTCAGGTTCGCGCGGCGGTCACGCTCTGCATCCGCGCGGTCCACTTGTCAGTCAGCGCATGGAGGAGCTGCGACTCCAAGTCACACACGAAGCCGAGACTCGGATCCTGCTCCCGAAGCCATCGAGCACACATCGCACGGTATCTCGCATCCCGAAGTCCACTACACCGAGGACCACTCGCACCGACTCGTTCCAAGTCGCTAAGTCCCGCGGCGCAAATTCAAACCTTGGAAAGTATCGCGCTGGCCCCGCCCTCTAGATTTGTATATATTCCTATTCATACCATGTATTCATATCTAGTGAAGTATTACATCTGTGGTAGTTCTATCCTATCATGAGCCCTAGGGTTATGGGTACACTGTACTATCCGCATTGAATACATTCACATTGCGTACATTTATCTATCCTGTACAAAAACCCGGTGTGCACTGGATACCAGTCAGGCTTAACAAGGTACTTCAAATCCTCGATAGTGGCTCTCAACAACGGATTGTCCTGGAGGCACTTAAGTACAGCGGGCCACATTGAGACGAGCGCATCCAGGTTGACAAACTTTTCCGGCGCGTAGTCAAAGTTCATCGTCTCGATGGCCTCCGAGTCTGCGAATGGTAGAAAGCCCATGAGCATTTCAAATAGAGTTATGCCCATCGCCCAAGTGTCGACCGCTTCGGGTGCGTAGGGATCGCCCCGGAAGAATTCTGGAGGGGAGTACACTCGTGTACCCAGAAATCCGCCGGGACACTCGTAACCGAGGCGTTCAGGATATACTGCGATCCTGTCCTCTAGAACGGAGTCGGCATTGCCGAAGTCAATAAGCGTTATCTAAGAAGACGTTGATCAGCATTTACGCATCGCAGTGAGTACGAAAGCATCCATAGAAAGGTACTCACCTTGAGATTCTCGTCAATGAGTATATTTCCCGGCTTGATGTCACAGTGAATAATGCCTTTCGCATGCAGGTACCCTACGATATCGATAAGCTGCAAAAAGACGTGTCTAGCGTCCGTCGCAGACATGGAGCCGTGCTGTTCCAGGTATCCGCGCAAGCTGCGATCAGGATAGGATGGCTCCTCGTCGGTGTCTACTGAAGGGAACCACGGCGTCCCATAAAGCTCTTGGACCTGTACGCACAGTCAGTTGGTTTCATCACTAATGAGAAGTGCGACAAAACTTACCACGTAAACATAATGGTCATCGCTCATGACGTCCAACAAGCGGGCAATGCCGTCGTGGTCAAGCTGCTCCATGATCATCACGTCGTTTGGCACCTGCCCGTATTTCGGATGGACCGGCCAGGAAGACGAATTCTTCTTTCGCATAACAACCTTGATTGCGACCTCTTTGTTGT
>JAATGO010000245.1 GCA_015654605.1 Betaproteobacteria bacterium | reverse complement strand
TCACACCTTGCCACAACGCTGGCACCAGATGAGTGTCATGCTCTCGGCCGCCAGCTGTCTGCGCTGGTTTTGCCGGCTATGCAATGTGGATGAACAAACCGTATTACAGGAAGTGGCGGGGCTGACGCCACAACAACTGGCACAGGCGCCGCTGTTTTTGCCCTATCTGTCGGGTGAGCGTACGCCCCACAATGATCCGTATGCACAAGGCGCTTTTCACGGTTTGTCACCTGATCATCAGCGCGCTGCACTGGCGTATTCCGTGCTTGAAGGTGTCAGCTTTGGCATGGCCGATGGTCTAGATGCCTTGCGGGTAGCGGGTACCGATGTGCAGCAATTGTCGCTGGTCGGCGGTGGTGCACGCAGCGCCTATTGGGCTCAGCTGCTCAGCAATGCCTTGTCGGTGCGCATTGTCACCCATGTCGGCAGTGAAGCTGGTGGTGCACTGGGCGCGGCACGTCTGGCTTGGCTGGCAGCAGGCGGCAGTGAGCAGGAGGTGTGCAGCAAGCCACCCGAGCAGGATATCTATCTGCCGCAGGCGCAACTCCATGCGACCCTGCAGCCACGCTTGCAGCGCTATCGAGAATTATATCGACGCTGGTCGCCATTACCCGAATAGGATCGAGGAGGGGCACCCATTCTCTCATACCGTACATGCGGGGTTTCGTATATTCCCCATACTGCGGTTCCTGACTACTGAGCATACTGTCCCTGCGAATTTCGTTTCGTGCATTGTATCGCCGGTGGTACTGAGGACACTGCGGCCGCTCGGGCTCCCAGCCTCTCCTGCCTTTGGTATGTTAGGCAAGAATTGTTATCGCACCAAAGCAGGTCTTTTCACGAGCCATTTCACGGTCTTTTAGAACTATTGTGGTGCATTTCATGCAGCAAATAGGGGGATTCATTTATCCGAACAACCTCAAGATATAAGAAATAGGGGTGGCACAACGATTGCTTGCATAGCAGCTAACAGGTTACATCAGTTATGTTATCAACGATGGTAAGGTACTGAAGTAGCTGATAATTTATGCAGTTATCAGAGCAAAGGCGCTCACTACACAATCTTGTGTGGTGAGCGTTTTTTTTTTGAAAAAACGCACTATTGAAACAGGAACCATTCATATGCATGCCTCAGTTATCAATGCCTTGCCACAACTAGTTGTGATTGGTCATGGCATGGTTGGACATCACCTGTTGGAAACGCTGGTCGAGCAGTCGCATCACTACCAGATTACGGTATTTTGTGGCGAATCACGGTTGGCATATGATCGGGTACATCTAACACGTTATTTTAGTGACGCTGGCGCAGACGATTTATCGTTAACAACACAGCAGTTTTTTGATGACCACAATATTGTATTGTTTTGTGGCGATCCAGTTGTACAGGTAGACACGAAGGCACACTGCGTAAAAAGTGCCGCCGGTGTTGAGATACGCTATGACAAACTTGTTTTTGCAACAGGCTCTTATGCCTTTGTGCCACCCATTCCAGGTAGTACCCTCGATTTTTGCCATGCTTATCGTACGATAGACGATCTGGATGACATTCGACATTCGGCCACACAAAGTCGTATTGGCGTTGTTATCGGTGGGGGGTTACTAGGATTAGAAGCCGCACGTGCATTACGTGATCTAGGATTGAAAACACATGTCGTCGAATTTTCTTCCCACTTAATGGCTGTACAACTAGATAGTGGTGGGGGAAAACTACTCCGTGAAAAAATTGAAGCGTTAGGCGTGGAAGTACTTACCGATAAAGCGACAACAGCCATTGTTCCAGGAGAAATTTCTCGTTATCGCCTGCTTTTTGCCAATGGTGGTCATCTGGAAACCGATCTGGTTGTATTTTCCGCAGGTATCAGGCCCAATGACCACTTAGCGAAAGATGCAGGCTTAACTGTCGGTGAACGCGGCGGCATTGTGATTAATCATTACTGCCAAACATCCGATTCTGATATTTATGCCATCGGTGAGGCTGCACGTTGGAATAATATGATTTTTGGTTTGGTCGCCCCAGGCTATGATATGGCACGTATCTGTGCGGCACATCTTTGCGGAAAAGATAACATGTCATTTACTGGGGCTGATATGAGTACCAAGCTCAAATTGCTTGGTGTTGAGGTTGGTTCTATTGGTGATGCGTTAGGACGAACACTACACAGTCGGACGTGTACTTATGAAGACGGTCTCAAAGGTATTTATAAAAAACTGGTAATCGATGCTGAAGGCAAACATCTATTGGGAGCAATACTTGTCGGGGACACAAGTGACTATGGCATTCTGTTGCAATACTATCTAAATGCCATGGTTTTACCAGAAAACCCGAGTGCACTGATTTTACCCAGTGATACAGAAAAACCGGCATTAGGCGTTGATGCTTTGCCCGATACAGCGCAAATATGTTCATGTAACAATGTCAGTAAAGGTGATTTGTGCGCTGCTGTGGAGCGTGGTTGTACCACTGTTGCCATGCTCAAAGCAGAAACACGTGCTAGTGCTACTTGTGGCGGTTGTTCCGCTTTGGTCAAGCAAGTATTGGAAGCCAAACTAAAAAGTCAGGGTATCACTGTTAATAATCATGTATGTGAGCATTTCGCTTATAGTCGACAAGAGCTCTATCATTTGATACGCGTTAACAATATTCGCGATTTCGATACTTTGCGTGCACGGTTCGGTAAAGGGTATGGTTGTGACATTTGTAAACCCGTTACGGCATCAATCTTAGCGTCATGTTGGAATGACTACGTTCTCGAAAAACAGAGCGCAACGTTACAAGATACGAATGATGCATTTCTCGCTAACTTACAAAAAGATGGTACTTATTCGGTCGTGCCTCGTATTCCAGGGGGAGAAATCACGCCAGCCAAACTGATTACTATTGGTGAAGTCGCACGCAAATATGATTTGTATACAAAAATTACGGGAGGGCAGCGTATAGACCTCTTTGGCGCACGTCTTGACCAGTTACCATTGATCTGGCATGAGCTAGTAGATGCAGGTTTTGAGACTGGGCATGCCTATGGAAAATCGATGCGTACTGTCAAATCTTGCGTCGGCAGTACATGGTGTCGCTATGGCGTACAAGATTCAACTGGGATGGCTATCGCGCTAGAGCAACGTTACCGTGGCATACGTTCTCCCCATAAATTCAAGCTGGCGGTTTCAGGGTGTACCAGAGAATGTGCCGAAGCACAAAGCAAAGATATTGGAATTATCGCAACAGAGCAGGGCTGGAATCTTTATGTCTGTGGCAATGGTGGTATGCGTCCGCGTCATGCTGAACTATTGGCAGCCAACATCAATAGTCAACAGCTAGTCCAATATATCGACCGATTTCTGATGTTTTATATTCGTACTGCAGATCGCTTGCAACGCACATCTGTTTGGCGAGAAAATCTTGAAGGCGGGCTTGATTATTTAAAAGCAGTAGTATTGGATGACTCTCTTGGCATTGCTGAAGAACTAGAAAACCAAATGCAATCGCTAGTCGATAATTATGTGTGTGAATGGAAACGCACACTCGAAGACAAACAAGCTTTGAAACGTTTCAGGACATTCATTAATGATGCACAGCATATTGATGAAGACATTATCCATTTCCAGGAACGTGACCAACGTCGTCCGGCCACTTTGCAGGAAAAGCAACAGCATATTGAGGCAATAGCGAAGAAAGAGAGTGCATGATCATGGCTGAGACTTCTCAATCTGTCATACAAAATGAAGATGGCTGGCACATGGCATGCTCAATTCATGATATCGCTGAATTTTCTGGGGTTGGTATTCGCTTACATGACCATCAACTAGCCTTGTTCAGAACACAAAGCGAATTCTTCGCATTAGACAATCATGACCCGTTTAGTGATGCCAATGTGCTCTCACGAGGGATTGTCGGTGATATGGCAGGGGAGTGGGTTGTTGCATCTCCAATGTATAAGCAGCACTTTTCCCTGGTCACCGGTCAATGCATAGAAAACAAGGATACCTATGTTAGATCATGGCCTGTTAGCATTAGAGGGGACAAAATCTATATCAATATGTCAATGCTGGGAGAGACAGTTTTTTGACAGTGTTTCTTGTTAGTTGGTATCTACCTACTACATCTTCACTGATTGTCTGTAATGAACAAAGCTCAATACACATCACGCAGATAGCGCTTTTTCTGACCTAAACGGACAACCCATTCTTGCGCTGATGCCTCGCTTAGATTACCGTGAATTTTTGCGATGTCGCGTAGCGCAAGATCCACATCTTTTGCCATACGGTTGGCATCTCCACACACATAAAAATGGGCACCTGCCTCAAGCCATTGCCATAGTTTCTCGCCTTGTTCGAGCATACGCTGTTGTACATAGACTTTATCTACCTGATCACGTGAAAAAGCAGTATCAAGGTGATGCAAATAACCGGTATCCATCAATATCTGCAGCTCTTCTTGATAATAAAAGTATGATGCCATATGTTGCTCACCAAAGAAAAGCCAGTTCTTACCAGTCGCCGATGTCGCTTGTCTTTCTTGTAAAAAAGCACGAAATGGGGCGATCCCAGTACCGGGGCCGATCATGATCATCGCAGTACCAGGATCTTTTGGTACCCGGAAATGGGCGCTACGTTGAATGAATATGTGAACCAGTTTATTCTGGCTGCGATCCGCCAAAAATGTTGAACAAACTCCACCACGCTTTTCTCCATGTTGCATATAACGCACGACCGATACCGTCAAATCGATACGTTGAGGATTTACCTTGGGACTGGATGAAATAGAGTACATTCTAGGTTGCAAGCGCTTAAACAGAGAAAGACATGTTTCTGCATTGACTTGTACAGGATGCTTACGTAATAAATCAATGGCATGCCAACCCTGAATCTCCTGTTTGGTAAGAACAACATTTGTTTGCACACTATGACTGTGGCAATAGGTTAGCAACGCATCACTAATATTGGTGATGTCAAAATAGCGACAAAGTGCTTCAGATAACGGTATCATGCACGATGTCGATGCATAATCTTTTGTTGAAACCTGCGCATTGGCAGATAACCCCATCAATTGTAATAATGCAGCAACAGTTTCGGGACAATTTTCAGGCCAGACACCAAGCGCATCACCAGCGTTATAGACTACATCGGTATCACCAATATCAAAGGTAAATTGACGGACTTCCTTATTGGCACCATTTTCACTTAACAAACGATTTTGTACGACAGTAACAGCAACAGGGTGCTTGCGATCATTACCTTTCTTAACAACAGAGGTATTGTTATCAACTTCAATATTGGGTATGACTATGGGATTGGTTTTTAAAGAAGGAGGAAGTGTCGCTGTGATGCTATTTAGCCAAAAATCAGCAGCATCTTCATAATCAGGTTCACAATCGACACGACCCATCAGATGGTGGGCACCTAGTGAGATTAGATGTGCATCAAGTTGACGTCCAAAGCCACAAAACTGAGCATAATTTGAGTCGCCCAACGCCAATACTGCAAACGTGAGTTTATTGAGATTCGGCGTATCTTTTCCCTGTAATTCTTTCCAGAAAGAAGCGCCATTATCAGGCGGATCACCATCTCCAAAAGTGCTGGTAATGAAAAGGGCAACTACTACTTTCGCAAGATCAGCAATAGGTACATCGTTCATGTTGACTAACCGTACAGACCAGCCTGCTAATTGTAATTTTTTTGCATAGGCTAACGCTACACTTTCGGCATTACCGGTTTGTGAAGCCCATAGGAGAGAAATTGACTGTTCCGGAGAGGGTATCTCTTGCAAACCAATCTCTATGACATGATCGGTTATGGCAGTGGTTGTCGCAATTAACGAAGCGCTGGCAATACGCGTTAAGGCAACAGCACAGTGCTTGAATTCAGGTTGCTGAGAAATGGCATCAACAGCATCGCTTGTGACTGCATTGATAGATAGATTTTCTCCATAAAGATCATTCCAGTGAAATGGGGCAAAACAACTTCCACGACTGATACGGTCGCTAACAACGGCAGTGAGTTCCGCATAACCACGCCGTGATTTGATTTCGACTTTGTCACCGTTGGCAATACCTACATGGTTCGCATCTTCAGGATGAATTTCAATAAATGAAGAAGGGTTGAGTTTGTTTAATGTTGCGACTTTCCCAGTTTTAGTCAATGTATGCCACTGGTGTTGTAAGCGACCTGTATTTAACACAAACGGAAAGTCATCGTCAGGCAGCTCTGCTGCTTCCATATGAGGGCGTGCAAGAAATTGTGCTTTGCCATTAGCTGTTGCAAATACAATTTCAGACACATGAGAAGAGGATGGAATGTGATGTTCTTGTATTATCTGATTGAGATAGCGAATCGGATTGCGATCTTGTTGACTATCTTCAACACAGGGCCACTGTATTGATGTTTCACGCAACCATGTGTAACTTGCACCACTAATGTCATAACCTGTTTGTGCGTTCTTGGCTTGTTTGATTTCTTCAAAAACTTGTTCTGCTGATTCGTATGTAAAGGCATCTGCATAGCCCATCTCACAAGCAATGTCTGCAATAATTTTCCAATCTGGCTGCGTATCGCCTGCAGCATGCACTGCTTGTTGTGTCAACGTGAGGTTACGCTCTGAATTGACCATGACACCGTCAGCTTCTGCCCATAAGGCACCAGGCAACAAGATATCTGCATAATCATTTGTTTCAGTATCAAGAAAGGCATCCTGTGTAATAACAAGTTCAGCACGTTGTAATCCATTAATGACATTCTTTCGATTGGGAACCGATGCTACTGGGTTCGTACAAATAATCCAGCACGCTCTTATCTTGCCTTCTACCATGTCTTCAAACATCGCCACCGTGCCATCGCTTGATGTTTTTCGTATTGTTCCGCGTGGCACTCTCCAAATATCTTCCATCGATGCTCTGTCCTCGTCAATCATTGCAGAGCGTTGCCCTGGCAGCCCCGGTCCCATATAACCCATTTCGCGACCACCCATGGCATTGGGCTGGCCAGTCAATGAGAAAGGTCCACTACCTAAACGACAAATGGCACCAGTGGCCAGATGTAAGTTGCACATAGCGTTGGTGTTCCAGGTGCCATGCGTGCTCTGGTTTAACCCCATCGTCCAACAACTCATCCATTCTCCAGATTGTCCAATCCATTGTGCTGCTGTGTGGATATCGGCTTCAGACAAATTTGTGATTTGGGCTACCACGCCAGGGGTATAGCTTTGCAAAAATGCTGGCATTGCCTCCCACCCATTAGTGTGGCGTGCAATGAAATCATGATTGATATGGCCGTTTTTCATCAATAAATATAACAAGCCATTTAATAGTGCTAGATCGGTTCCTGGACGAATTTTAAGATGAATATCTGCTTTATCAGCCGTAGCGGTGCGACGTGGATCGACGACAATTAATTTTGCACCAGTCTTGACACGATCCATCATCCGCAAAAAAAGGATAGGGTGACAATCTGCCATATTTGCACCAGCAACGAAGAACAGGTTTGCATGATCAAAATCCTGATACGAGCCAGGTGGAGCATCTGAACCCAGTGATAGTTTGTAGCCACTCCCGGCGCTTGCCATACACAAACGGGAATTGGATTCGATATAGCGGGTACGAATGAATCCTTTAGCAAGTTTATTTGCCAGATATTGTGCTTCTAATGACATTTGTCCAGACACATAGATAGCAACTGCATCGGAGCCAGATTCTTCAATGATCTGATTGAGTTTTTTTGCACTTTCTTTGATTGCGTAGGCCATGTCTACCCGCACTGGATCAGTATGTCTTTCATGTCTTAGGTAAGCATGACTTAGACGGCCTGAATCAGTAACCGGGTGTGCACAAGTTTGTCCTTTGGTACAAAGTCGACCAAAATTAGCGGGATGTTGTTTGTCACCAGTGACTTTGGTGATGCGATTATTATCGACATGTAAAATGATGCCACATCCCACGCCACAATAGGGACAAACACTGCGGACCGATTTTATTGACATAGCTGTCTTCGCGTCAGATTGTTGTTAACAATATGGTTTGACTATCTATGCAATCTGAAAAAGTTAACACG
>JAATGO010000068.1 GCA_015654605.1 Betaproteobacteria bacterium | reverse complement strand
TTTCCGTTTCCGGGATGGCGGCAAATGTGCTGCTAGTACCAAAGTAGATTTCGCGTACTTGGTCGTGTTGACGTATAGTTTCAGGAGGCCCATCGGCAATGAGTTGCCCTCGCGCTAGTACGATAATACGATCGGCATAAGTAAACACCACATCCATACTATGTTCGGTAAACAAGACCGATAAATGTCGTTCTTTCGCCAGTGACTTCACCAGAGACATGAGTAAGTGTCGTTCATGGGGAGCCATGCCTGCAGTAGGTTCGTCCATGAGCAACAGACGGGGACGGTTGGCGAGTGCGATGGCGAGTTCGACGCGTTTGATATCGCCGTACGATAGCGCACTACAAGGAAGTTGTGCCTGCGTAGTTAGACCGACCTGTTCCAGAAGTTGCATCGCTTCAGATTGAAGAAAAGCGGTCACGGGATGCCACAGGTGATACAGTTTCTTTTCACGCGAGAGTAAGGCGATTTGAATATTTTCCAACACACTGAGTGATATGAATGTCGCAGCAATTTGAAAGGTACGACCTACACCCAATTTCCAGATCTGGCGTGTGGATTTACCCGTGATATCAACGTCACCGAGCGTAATGTGACCACTGTCTGGGCGAGATTGGCCGTTAATGATATTAAAGCAGGTGGATTTGCCTGCGCCATTGGGTCCCAGCAGTGCCAGTAATTGCCCGCGTGGCAAATCGAAAGAGATGTTGTCAACGGCTTTTATGCCACCAAAGGATTTGCTAATGTTGTCGATGCGTAGCAGACTCATGATGTCTCCCGGCGAGGATGTTTATCATATTTTTGCGCTGACGTTCTTGTCCTGGATGGAAGAAGCTTGTGAAAGAAACCAGCAATTCCTGTTGGGAAGAGCATGACCAGTATCAGGATAATGATCCCTAAAACCGCACGCCAATAATCTGTATTACGGGTAATGGTATCGTGCAGCCAGGTAAATACGGCAGCACCAGCAATGGGGCCTGAGAGTGACTGTACACCACCCAGCATGACCATGACCAGACCATCGACTGAACGGTTAACACTCACGGCTTCTGGCGAAATGCTTCCCTTGGAAAAAACGAAAAGTGTACCAGCAGCACCGCAGAACAGTCCCGAAATGAGAAAAGCCATCCATTGAATGTGTTTCACATTGATGCCAATGGATTCGGCACGTAGTGCCGAGTCTCGTGCGGCACGCAAGGTATAACCAAAAGGCGCAAATAGGATGCGTCGTAATAAATAAACGCCAACCAGACAAAATAGGAGTACTAGATAATAATAATGTATCGGTGAGGCAATCCATAGTGCAGGCCAGATGCCAACGATACCATTACTGCCGCCAGTGACCGCATCCCATTGATAAATGATGGCCCAGATGATTTGTGCAAAGGCGAGCGTCAGCATTGCCAGATAAATGCCTGTTAAGCGTACGCTAAACCATCCGAAGAGGAGGGCGCCAGCAGCAGCAAGGAGCAGTCCGGTAGCCATGGCTGCCAGCATCGGTAAATGCAGCTGTAGTAATGCCAGTGCGGCACCATAAGCTCCTAGACCAAAATAGGCCGCATGTCCAAAAGAAGGCATGCCACCAGGGCCCATGATGAAATGTAGGCTGGTAGCAAATAATATGGCGATCAGAATTTCCACTAACAGCACAGATAAGTAGGGCAGCGATGTTGCCGTGAGTGGTGGTATGAACAGAAGTACGATGATAACAATGATTGCCGCGATACGTAGCCACCGATGTGCTGGCTGTAGTGGTTGTTCAGCACGCGCCAAAAGCCGTACATTGATTTGTGGTCGTCCCGATAACCCCCATGGCCGTATCATCAGAATCAGTGCCATGATAAGAAATTCTGCCACCAATGTCATTCGCGATAGAGAAATATCGATGCCGAATAATGACAGATGTCCGATAGCGATCAGTAACGCCTTAGTTTCAGCAATCATCAACGCCGCCAGAAATGCTCCCGTGATGGAGCCCATGCCACCGACAACGACGATGACGAAAGCGCTCGTAATGATATCCAGATCCATGGACAGGCTGGCCGGAATACGCGGTATCTGCAATGCACCACCCAGACCGGCCAGGAAGCAGCCCAATGTAAATACACTGGTAAATAACCATGCCTGATTGACCCCGAGAGCGCTGACCATTTCACGGTCCTGGGTGGCAGCACGTATCAGTGTGCCCCAGTGCGTGCGATTAAGCAGTAACCATAATGCTGCCAGTACCAATGGGCCAATGACGATCAGGAACAGATCATATTGTGGTACACGTCGACCAAGTATGGCCACTGCGCCAGCAAGTCCGGGTGCTCGATGGCCGAATAAATCATCGGCTCCCCACAGGTACAGCACGCCATCTTCGATGATCAGTACCAGGGCAAATGTTGCCAGTAATTGGAAGAGTTCTGGCGCACGATAGATACGGCGTAATAGTAGAATTTCGATGATCAAACCAATCAGAGCGACGGCACCACCGGCTAGGAGGATTGCTGACCAGAAGCCGATACCACTGGCACCAAGGAAATCGACCAAAGTATAGGCGATGTAGATGCCTAGCATGTACAGAGTGCCATGCGCAAAATTGACAATGCGTGTGACGCCAAAGATAAGTGATAGGCCAGCGGCTACCAGAAACATGGCAGAGGCATCCGCCATGCCGTTGATCAGTTGCACCAGCAGGCCGGAGAAGGTCATGACGCGATCCCCGTATATCGGACGTGCCTGGTGTTAGGGAAGATGCCGTGATGGTTTTTCCCAATATTGTTTACCCTGGTTATTGATGTCATAGCAAAGGATGGCCGCGCTGGTGAATGGTCCAATTCAATGACAGCAATGGTTATCATAATGGCGATCACTCTTGAGAGCAGGCTAATAGAGATGGGGGTTTAGGCTGATCACGGTTTATTCGGCTGGGCGCAGTTGCTTGACGGTGGCATCAGGTAGTTGTACCGAGGCGCCATCCACATAAGAGAAATTGACCATAATTCCCTTGCCATCCTTGAGAGCAGTATGTCCCACAAAAGCGCCCATGGTGGATTGGTGATCCTGTGGACGATAGCTGATGGAGCCGATAGGGGTGTTGACGTGCAGACCAGAAAATGCGGCTGCCAGTTTGTCGCTATCAGAAGACCCTGCTTTTTTCAGGCCGGCGGCAATGGACGTCAGTGCGGTATACCCGACTAGAGAACCATTGCGTGGATAATCATGAAAGCGCTTGCGGTAGGCGGTGACAAATGCATTATGTTCGGGCGTATTGATCGCATACCAAGGGTAACCGGTGACGATCCAGTCGACGGGAGCTTCGTCGCCAAGTGGGTCGAG
>JAATGO010000020.1 GCA_015654605.1 Betaproteobacteria bacterium | reverse complement strand
TGGAAAGCGCATCAGGGTAAAGCTTCCCTCCTACACGGGCACCTGATTCTTTGCTGATTTGCTGTAGTAAGCTGGGATTGTTCATATTCTCAATAAACAATGCCTTGATTTTCTTGGTTTTAATTTGCCGGATCAGTTGCGCGACATCCCGGGCGCTAGGCTCACTCTCCGTAGATGCCCCTTGTGGCGCCAGGAAATGCACTTTGTAATGCGCGCCAAAATATTCAAACGCATCATGTGATGTGATCACCTCACGTTTATCTTCCGGGACTTGTGCAAACTGCTGTTTTGCCCATTGATCAAGAGCAGACAACTGCGCGATATAGGCATCCCCATTTTTTTGATAGAATGGCGCGCCATCGGGATCCAACTTACTTAACGCTGCGACGATATTGCGCGTATAAACCTCGACATTTTCAGGATTCTGCCATGCATGAGGGTCTATTTTATTGTCGTCAACATGCCCACCTTCCTCATCGACACGGTGACGTGCCTTGATACCATCCGAAGCCACAACAATAGTGCCATGATACTCAGCCGATTGCATCAAACGCCCCATCCACCCTTCAAAGCCAAGACCATTCACCACAAACAATCGTGCATGCGTCAAGGATTTGACATCATCTGGCATTGGTTGGAACACATGCGCATCCTGATCCGCACCAACTAATGTCGTCACCGCAATCCGGTCGCCGCCAACGTTGGAGACAATATCTCCCAATATGCTAAAACTGGCAACGACTGGTATTGGTAACTTTACTGGCAACTTTTCGGCCCATACCAATGAGGACACCAGCAACAATACCGCCAGCATCACACTACGCTGTGCAATTTTCATTTATTTTTCGTTCCCATAAATCAAGCACGTAAATGCGCACGGCGTAACAACCTTGGTAGCACGCCCTTTGGTGCAAACAAAAGCGAACACGCATAAAAACCACCGGCACACACAATAATCACCGGACCAGAAGGTACCGATGCGTAATAAGAAAACATCAACCCTACATAACCAGCGGCTGCGGCTTGTATCGCGCTATTGAGCATCAATGCAGGCAAGGTGTCATGCCACAATCTCGCCGATACTGCTGGCAACATCATCAACCCTACCGCCATCAAGGTTCCCAGCGTCTGAAACGATGCCACCAGGTTGAGCACTACCAGCATCAGAAACAACTGCTGATACACTGATCTGCGTCCACCGCTAGCCAGCAGATAGGAAGGATCAAAATTTTCCAGCAAAAAACCTCTATACAATATGGCCATAGCAAGCATGCTCAGTGTTGATACGCCAGCTACCAAGAGCAGTCCACCAGTATCAACACCCAGCACATTGCCAAATAAAATATGTAATAAATCGAGCTGCGTACCCTTGCGTGAAATCAGGATCACCCCTAGTGCCAGAGCGATCACATAGATTGCCGCCAGGCTGGCATCTTCCTTCAGATCGGTATAACGGCTGATCAGCCCAGCCACTGCCACTACAACCACACCAGCCACCAGGCCACCAATGCTCAATGCAGGCAACGATAATCCGAAAAAAATAAAGCCCAATGCCACGCCCGGCAATACAGCATGGCTTAATGCCTCACCAAACAGACTCATGCGGCGCAAAGTCAGCAGTACTCCCAGCGGCGCGCTGCTGCATGCCAATGCCAGCGTTGCTACCAACGCACGACGCATGAATGTAAATTCTTGAAATGGCGCTATCGCCAATTGCCAGCAACCGTGTAGCAGCGTCATTGCTCACCATCCACCCTACATAGTGGCGCATGGTCATCGACAGTTTCCGTCATGGCTCGAGCACGCTCCAGATTCTCGTTGCATAATACCGAACGGGTTTCTCCCCACTCCACAACATTCCTGGCAAGCAATAACGTTTGAGGGAATACGCGCTGCACTTGATCATAGTCATGCAACACAGCAATCACCGTGCGCTGCTCTTTATGCCATTCCTGAATAATGCATAGCAGATCACTGATAGTGCGGTTATCAATCGCATTAAAAGGCTCATCAAGTAATATCAGTTCTGCATCCTGTAGCAAAATACGGGCGAACAATACACGCTGAAATTGTCCGGCAGACAAATTCCCAATGGTACGCATTGCAAAACCATCCAATCCTACTGCCAACAATGCCTGATGTGCCTTCGCCAGCATGGCATGACTGAATCCACCAAATAAACCAACCTTCTGCCAATACCCTAGCAGTACACAATCGAGTACGCTCATGGGAAATCCACGATCAATCTCAGCCTGCTGCGGCAAGTAAGCAATCCGCCATGTTTCTGGCGCGACGGTAATATGTCCGCTATCGCAACGTACCAGACCCAATATACTTTTGAGCAAGGTGCTCTTGCCTGCACCATTAGGCCCTACTACGGCCGTCAAAGAGCCACGTAAGAAATTTCCTGTAACGTGATGCAACGCCGGATGACGGCGATAAGCTACCGTCAAATTATCTAGTGAAATAATTGCTGTCATATTGCTGTTATCGCTCATTACTTCAGCCATTACCCCACCCTACAGCCCACATCACTCCCAACCATAATAATAGACACGCAGGAGCTACCAGCAGCAAACGTTGCCACCACGCGCAGGCAAACACACTCTTAGACGATAAAAAACGGGATAGAGTTAACACAAGGAAAAAGAAATATAGATAGACGCATTGTTAAAAACAGAGATAACAGTGCCTACCCGAAAAGGGGAACTCATGATTATCATCTGTGGCTCGCCGCTCATTATAATGCAACAATGTTGCAAAATAAATCATCATTTTACTTATCGTGTTTTTTGGCGGCAAGCAATAACCTCAACACATCAGAAAAAGTCAGAAAAAATAACAAAGTTATCCACGCTTTATGTGATCAACGCTGTGGACAACTCTATAACAAGAAGATTAAGTTGATGATATTAAAGGAATTTTCGTCTTCTGCTCATTATTAAGCAGTTAACCAAAAAATACTTGCAATATTTTGTACTCTTCGTACATCCCTCCATTTCCGCAAGCATGCCTCATCGACAAGCATGGTATAGGCTTACCGGGCTTTCTCTTCTTGTGCATCGATATCAGCTAATGACTCACGCCCACGCGGAGTCACCAAAAAGCCATCCGTTCCTTCACAAGGTGTCACATGCCCTTTTCTCCCCAAAAAAGCCAGAACATCGTGATCAACACTTGCCAATCTATCTGCGCACAGCGCCCGCAATCCCTCAATGCAACGATAAATAAACAACACCTCTGCACCTTTGGGGGTCAATACCAAGTAGCCATCTTTCTTATATTCGACATATTTGATACCGGATAGATGCTTGCTATTTCTTGCGACACAAGCACTGGGATGCTTTCGATGCTCCTGGCGACTGATCTGGCCAAGCGCGTCAAATTCGTCTTTCGTTAAATGGTGATGCATGGTGACTTTCTTTATTCTTGCAACAAATGCGCATATTACGCGCCCTCCCCTCCAGAACACAATCATGTCGTCTGCTCAATTGACACTCATTTCATCAATAGACATAGATACGCTCTGGCCGTTGTGGATAATTCTGTGCATATCCATGTGGATAGCGTTGTGAATAAGATGTAGATAAGTTGTAGCTGAGGCTATAAATACACAGTTGAAATCAGGCTCTCCGCTCTCGCCACCAGCGCCGTACATCATCAAGAACAGGGACTAGCGCCAGTAAAATTAATACAAATGCCATTGGCATGGTGCAAATAAAACCAATATGTTTAAAGCCGATGGCGCCAACAAACCCGCCAAGAAAAAATAAACTAACCAGGGTAGATAAGTTTCTCAGTTTATCGCTATCCCCCGTCACCCGTGCATTTGGATAAGTATTCCGATTCCAATAAATCATTTTCCCTAACTCAATGCCAATATCTGTCACCATCCCTGTGACATGCGTCGTACGAATCTCCCCATGGGATAGCTTGGTAATCATCGCATTTTGCAAACCCATGATGTAGCACAACAACAGCACTGTCACCGGTACAAACAGCCACTCATGCTCTTGCATGTTGCCACCAAGCATCGCAAAAATGACCAGCAATAGAGACTCCAGTACCAAAGGTCCGGCATACTCTGCTTCAAGCTCCCGCTTTCTAGACCAATTAACAATAATCGCCGAAGAAGCGGCGCCACCGATAAAAAACATCAAACAAGCGGTTCCTGACAACAACAGCCATATCGACCCCATCGCCAACTCATCTGCCATGGAAGAGACGATGCCAGACATATGCGAAGTATACTGCCCCACCACTAAAAACCCACCAGCATTGAGAGCGCCTGCGATCGTCGCCAAAATAAACGCTAGATGTCGATTCGCCTCGCGCGTACGGTTTCTACCTGCAAGCGATCGTAAATAGGCAAACATGTTCTTCATTCCCGTGGAAGTCATTTCAACGAAATCGGCATAGATTTCGCTACTGCATTACAAGAAGCAATGATATTCCTAATTGGGATGCATTACATGTATATCCGAAAAATACACACCATGTCCCATGGATCGGGATCGCTGAATCAACCGATCACAAAAATTTTCACCGTGAAATTTTCCTCTGTTTAGCCCATGTTATCTCTTGGTGGTAACCGCATATACGCATATGCACACTCTCATAAATGACCTACCTCATTACCCATCGGCGAGGGTCATTAAGCTCATTTACCAAGATTTACCAAGAATGTTTTTTTAATTTTGATATCCATAACCGTACGCGAGATACCCCAATGACAATGCCCGTCACACTCAAGGCAAGCCCACCAAAACTTAGCAAAATCAATACTATTTCACGCATCACGCTCATGCGTAGCATCCATGGTAAATCCCAACTATGTAAAAAATTAAACAGCCAGCGCCCTAATCGTTGAGAACGATCCATACTCAACTGCACATCACCGGTATAAGGGTCCAGCTGCACCATGGTGTCGCTGGCATCCGCAAAATACAGTCTGAGCGACGGTAACCGTCTCTCTGATGCCCCCATCATCGCTTCTGGCTGACGTGCATAATAATAATGATCGTAGTCGGTGATCCATTGGCAGGCACGAATCGGCGAAGTTAACAACCGTGCTCCAGCACGCTGCAGTGTTGGCTCTGGCCATTGCAACAACATGTCAAATTGTGGCATCTTTCCTTTTTCTTGTGCGCTCCGCACTATGAGGCGTGTTGCTGCCGCAGCGTTGCGTGCCAGTAAATAGGGTTGCCCATTAATGACACGCCACTCAATTTCACTCGGTGTAAAGTGTGCTCTGTGTGCAAGTTTGAGTGCTTGTGTCACTGGTAATTCCAAACGTTCCAGACCTGGTGTCCCTGATTGCTCAGTAGATATCTTTGGCCGCCTACACTAGCC
>JAATGO010000159.1 GCA_015654605.1 Betaproteobacteria bacterium | reverse complement strand
TTTGGTGTGCGTCAAAAAGAAACACTTAAGTCTTTACGCGCGGAGGTAGATGTATTAACACTGACAGCAACACCTATTCCGCGCACTTTGGGTATGGCATTGGAGGGATTACGCGATTTCTCAATCATTGCTACGGCACCGCAAAAGCGTCTGGCCATCAAGACCTTTGTGCGTAGTGAAGGAGATGCTACGATTCGAGAAGCCTGTCTGCGTGAACTCAAGCGGGGAGGTCAGATTTATTTTCTGCACAATGAAGTTGATACCATAGAAAATCGCAAAGCCATGCTGGAAGCGTTACTGCCTGAAGCGCGGATTGCGATTGCACATGGTCAGATGCATGAGCGTGATCTGGAAAAAGTCATGCGCGATTTTGTGGCGCAACGCTTTAATATTCTGCTCTGTACGACGATTATCGAAACGGGGATTGATGTGCCGACAGCCAATACCATTATCATGCATCGTGCAGATAAATTTGGTTTGGCACAGTTGCACCAACTACGTGGGCGTGTTGGCCGGTCACATCACCAAGCGTACGCATATTTGCTGATTAACGACGTCAAGGGCTTAAGCAAACAGGCGCAGCGGCGACTGGAAGCGATTCAGCAAATGGAGGAATTGGGGAGCGGGTTTTATTTGGCAATGCACGATCTGGAGATTCGTGGCGCTGGTGAGGTGCTTGGTGATAGTCAATCTGGAGAAATGCATGAAATTGGTTTTCAGATGTATTCTGATATGCTCAATGAAGCAGTGCGTGCCTTAAAAAGTGGCAAAGAACCTGATCTGGCAGCGCCATTATCGAGCATTACCGAAATTAATTTACACGTACCAGCATTGCTCCCGAATGATTATTGCGGAGATGTACATGAGCGGCTGTCGCTGTATAAGCGTCTGGCCAATTGCGAGGATCCGGATGAGATTGATGCATTGCAGGAGGAATTAATTGATCGGTTTGGTAAGTTGCCTGAGGCAGCAAAAGCATTGATAGAGACACACCGCTTGCGTATTGTTGCCAAGCCAATGGGGATTGTCAAAATTGATGCACATGCGGAGTCGGCATTGTTACAATTCATGCCAAATCCCCCAATTAACGCTATGCGGATTATCGAACTGATCCAGAAAAATCGTAAAATCAAATTAAATGGACAAGACAAGCTACGTGTTACTGCTGACATGCCAGATCTGGATGCGCGTGTCATGCAAATTAAGGCAGTAATACGTACTTTGCGAAGTTGAGAGGGACGTTGTAGGTATGACGTAGATGAATGTCTCTATTGTTGTTGCTATTCCAGATAGCGAACAAAAGAAGTATAGATAAAGAATTGATATCGCAGGCTGATGTTTTACTTGAGAAGATGCTAAGAAAATGAATGTGATTTTGCAAGGAACGAATGCTGTATCTGCTGATATTGCGCAAATTGTGGCATTGATCCATCCACAACGTGTAACACCTATTGCCGAACATGCATGGCAATGTGAGGATATTGCTTTGATGGACGATGATCTGCGGGAAAAGCTTGATGTGGCTTGTCAGGTAGGACGGTATGATTATGCATTGATAGAAACGCCGAAAACACTGGCAGATTTTCGTTTACTTGCGATGGACATGGACTCTACATTGATTACCATTGAATGTATAGACGAAATTGCTGATATGCAAGGGTTGAAACCACAAGTGGCAAAAATCACTGAAGCTGCTATGCGAGGTGAAATTGCTTTTCGTGAAAGCTTGGAGCGTAGAGTCGCGTTGTTGAAAGGGATAGAAGTAGGGGCTTTGCAGCGAGTGTATGACGAGCGCTTGCGGCTATCTACCGGTGCAGCGCCTTTACTAAAAGCAGTGCAGGCAGCAGGGTTGAAAACCTTGCTAGTATCTGGTGGTTTTACTTTTTTCACTGACCGCATGAAAGATCGATTGCAGCTTACTTATACTCATGCCAATGTATTAGGTATAGAGAATGGAAAGTTGACTGGAAAATTACAGGGGATTATTGTTGATGCAGAAGAGAAACGTGCCACAGTGGAACGGACTTGCCAGAGTATGGGTATTTCTCCATCACAGGTAATCGTGATGGGCGACGGCGCGAATGATTTGCTAATGATGGAAATAGCTGGTTTGTCAGTGGCTTTTCGTGCCAAACCCGTGGTACGAAAAAAAGCGAATGTTGCATTGAATTTTGTCGGATTGGATGGGGTGTTAACTATACTTCATGGAAAAACATAAGCAGAGATGGAATTATATGGTAGTTTTGTAGTCATTTACGATGAAAACTGCACAAAATACATATACAAGGAGGACTAGATGGAGCAAGAACTAGTACTAGTTTTAGACGATCAAACACATTCGGCAAAACGGCTCGTATGGTGGTTATATCTTTTGCATGGTTTATGCTTGGTGCTTTCTTTAGGTCTATTATTGTGGGTTCCTCTTATCGTCAATTACCTTAAACGTGGTGAGACTGTTGATACGTTTTTGTATAGCCACCATCAATGGCAAATTCGTTCTTTCTGGTGGTATCTGTTATGGGTAATTGTCGGCGGCATCATATGGCTGACCTTGTTCGGTATGCCTTTGGCGGTATTAATATGGACGCTTGCCTGGATTTGGAAGGCGTATCGGATTATTCGAGGATGGCTACAATTAAGCGATAATCAGCCGATGCCAGAGTGAGTGTAATTTTTGTTCACGGATAACAACGGCCACAGTACATTAGGAAAGATGTGCTGTGGCTGAATTTTATGTAAGCCAGGTTAAATTTTGCTCATCACGTGTAGATTTCACGTTTAAATCGCGTTATTTTTTTGGGGGATTCATTTCAACGCTTGAGGGAAAAGATACGAGGTCTGTTAAATGGGTGTTAACGATGTCTGTATCAGTTTCTCAACAAGCGGCGGCAACGATGGATGTGACGCTTCTTATTGAGTACTGCTAGTGAACAACGATACCAGCGTATCGTTAATGTATGGAAAAGAAAGCACAGGAGAATTTCAAGAGGAGAGGTAGTAATCATTACACACACTCTCTGATCACTACGTTGATGTTTTAGGTCGCTATTACCGATTCTGATACTGTCCTTTACCGAATAAAATATCTTTTGCCTTGTCATCCGTGAGCGGTTTGCGCAGGTCTGCTAATACGGTCAGTCCACGCTGAACTGCGGGGCGTTGGTTGATGTCATCGAACCAGCGTTGGATATGAGGATAATTCTCTAATACGATACCTTGATTTTTCCATGATCGAAGCCAGGGAAAGGTGGCAATATCGGCAATGGTATAGTGGTTGCCTGCCAGATAGGCAGATTTCCCTAGTTGCCGATTGATGACACCATATAGTCGCTTGGCTTCGTTGCTGTAACGATTGATCGCATACTCAAGTTTCTCTGGTGCGTATACGCGGAAATGGTGTGCCTGTCCCAGCATCGGCCCGACACCACCCATTTGAAACATGAGCCATTGCATGGTTTCCAGTTTTTCACGCTCGGTATCGCCTAAAAATTTACCAGCCTTGCCTGCCAGGTAAAACAAAATGGCCCCGGATTCAAATAAAGAAATCGGTGCGTTTCCTGGGCCATCGCTATCTGTGATGGCGGGAATTTTATTATTAGGTGAAATCGCCAGAAAGTCTGGGTTGAATTGATCTCCAGCGCCAATATCAATGGGGTGTGCATGATAGGGGAAGCCACATTCCTCCAACATGATGTGAATTTTATGCCCATTAGGTGTAGCCCAGCTATATAGATCAATCATGGCATTCCTTGTAGATGTTGTATGCGTTTCTATGTGTATGTCTATGTGTTTTTGTTCGATGCGGCATGGCGGCGTATAGAATATCCCCATGCCTACTGGTGAAATGGTTACAGTGAGGCCAAGCGCGCTATTGCCAGACGCAGCGTTTCCTCTTTTTTGGCGAAGCAGAAGCGAACAATGCCAGATTCTTTTGGTGTGTGGTAGAACGCAGAGACGGGAATCGCCGCAACACCTACCTCAGTGGTAAGCCATTTGGAGAATTCTGCTTCTGGCAGGTCAGATATGTCATCATATTTTACGCATTGGAAATACGTGCCTTCAGAAGGTAGCAAAGAGAAGCGTGTATTTTGCAAGCCTTCGCGAAACAAATCGCGCTTGCGTTGATAAAAGGCGGGTAATTCCAG
>JAATGO010000072.1 GCA_015654605.1 Betaproteobacteria bacterium | reverse complement strand
TGCACTGCTGGTCGGCGCGATCCTGCATGTGCTCTACGCCAACGAAGACAAAACGCTGCGTGGCGTCACCAATTTTCTGTCCGATCCGGCCTGCCCGTTCGAGGTGACGCTGCACCGGATGATGACGACGCGACACCTGGGCGAAACAACGCACCCGGTGGTCGCATCAGCGGCGCGCGAGGTGATGAACAAGAGCGAAAACGAACGATCCGGTGTGCTGTCCACCGCAATGAGTTTCCTGAGCCTGTACCGCGACCCCACCGTGGCCGAAGTCACCTCACGCTGCGATTGGCGCATCGCCGACCTGATCGATGCCGATCACCCGGTGTCGCTGTACCTGGTGGTGCCGCCTTCGGACATCAGCCGCACCAAGCCGTTGATCCGGCTGATCCTCAACCAGATCGGCCGACGCCTGACTGAATCACTCGATGGTTCGGACGGCATCGCCCGCCGCCACAAGTTGCTGCTGATGCTCGACGAGTTTCCGGCACTGGGGCGGCTCGACTTCTTCGAGTCCGCCCTGGCCTTTATGGCGGGGTACGGACTACGCGCATTTCTCATTGCGCAGTCCTTGAATCAGATCGACAAAGCCTACGGCCAAAACCACTCCATCCTCGACAACTGCCATGTGCGCATCGCGTTCGCCACCAACGACGAACGCACGGCCAAACGTATTTCCGAAGCATTGGGCACCGCAACCGAATTGCGCGCGCAGCGCAACTACGCGGGCCATCGACTGGCCCCTGGCTCGGTCACTTGATGGTATCGCGACAAGAAACTGCACGCCCATTGCTCACGCCCGGCGAAGTCATGCAACTGCCGCCCGACGACGAGGTGGTGATGGTGTCCGGTCATCCACCGATCAAGGCGCAAAAAATTCGCTACTACCTGGATGCGAATTTCAAGACGCGCATGCAGCCGCCGCCGTTGCAACTCGGGCACTACGCCGATGCACCGCCATTGCGGCCGGACGATTGGACCGGGCTGGCAATACCTGCCGCACCGATTCTCGGCTTGGTGATCCCCGCACATGGCGGGGCCATCGACGACGGTGGCCACCAGCAGCAGCCGGAACTGTCCGAAGTCGTATTCACGCCGGAACCAGAACATGCAATGGACGACTTGGGCCTATTCGATGACGACGACTTGTCGCTGCCCACCCAGCTCGATCCACGCCTGCTACGCACGGCACGGCACGGCTAGCCGCACTTGACCCTGATGACGGGATATCCCTATGAGTCGCACACGCCTGAACCTTTTCATCGAACACGAGCACGCCAAGCGGCTCGACGAGCTGGCGACCATGAAGGGCTTGTCTAAGTCCTCCATCATCGCCGCCGCGCTGGCCTCGTTCCTGTCGCCCGACTCCGGCGACCAGCGCGAAGCCGCCATCGGGTAAAAAAGCTCAAGCTAGAGCGTCAAGGAAAGACAGCACCTGAGAACCCGCTAACGCAGGAACAAATAGAGCTACGAGAGATGAAAAAAAGGATAAATCGGCTTGAAATGGAGAATGACATTCTAAAAAAGGCTACAGCAATGTCCGGCTCACTGAACGGTTTGAGATAGTCGATAAATTGAGAGTGCAGTACCGTGTTGTTGTATTGTGTGAAACCTTTGGACTTCATAGAAGCAGTTATCGTTATTGGCATAACCGGGTAGATAAGCCTGATGCCGAGAGAGTCACAAAAAGAGGTTTGGTTCATGAAGTGTGGACAGCCAGTGGTGGTTCAGCGGGAGCCAGGAATATCGCAACAATGGTGACCAATAAAGGAGGCAAATTAGGTCGTTGGTTGGCGGGTAAATTGATGAAAGAAATGGGTCTTATTAGCTGTCAGATGCCAAAACATAAATATCCTCAAGGTGGTAATGAGCGTGTAGATATTCCCAATATATTATCACGCCAATTCGCAGTGACAGAGCCTAATCAGGTATGGTGTGGTGATGTCACTTACATCTGGGAAGGTAAACGATGGGCGTATTTAGCCTTGGTGCTAGACCTTTTTGCCAGAAAGCCAATCGGATGGGCAATGTCTTACTCACCAGACAGTGAGCTGACATCAAAAGCATTACAAATGGCCTGGGAGCTCAGAGGTAGACCAAAAGGCGTGATGTTCCACAGTGACCAAGGAAGCCATTACACAAGCCAGAAATACCGCCAGTTATTATGGCGTTACCAAATTAAACAAAGCATGAGCCGTCGGGGTAACTGCTGGGATAATAGCCCTATGGAACGATTTTTTAGAAGTTTAAAAACGGAATGTGTGCCGACTATTGGTTACAACAGCTTTAGCGAAGCTCGTCATGCTATTAATCGTTATATTACGGGTTACTACAGTGAAATGCGTCCCCATTGGTACAATGGTGGTTTGACACCAAATGAATCTGAGAGATTGTTCTATGGACAATCTATTGCCGTGGCCAATATTAGTTGACCACTACAGAATTGGTGCCCGAGGCCGGAATCGAACCGGCACGACCATTTCTAGTCGAGGGATTTTCTTACCACTTCGACTTTCGCCGCCAGCGTAAACGCTGTTCGTGGTCTGGAGCACGCCTTCACCATAGTCTTGCGACCGTAGGTGCCCGCCGTCTGCTCTCTACACCTTCCATCGAACCTTTCGGATCGAGGCTTGGCTCGGTGTTGGCTCGGATGCTTGCAGCATCCAGGGCGTTCGCCGAATTTGACGGGCTTCACCTCCGGGGTTTCCCCTGGAGGGCTCAAATTGCTTTAAGTCCCTTGTGTCTACCGATTTCACCACTCGGGCTAGACTGGTTCGTTGCCGAACCAATGTTTCGCCTAGCTACGCTAGGCTTGTTTCAACTGTACTTCTCTACTGGTTCCTACATGACACCTAGCAGCCAGAGGGCTGTTGGTGCCATTTGCACTAAAGCCAGGGAAACCCGCGCCATTTCAAGCTCTGCGCTTACATCCCCCGATGAGAAAAAGACTTGACAAAGGAGATTTTAAGTCCGCTGTGTCTACCAATTTCACCACTCAGGCTATGGTTGCTACGATCTTGGGAATAAAGAGTCCCGAAAAAGGAACGCATTATAGCAGTGACTGCGCATTCAATCAGCAAATAATTGAATTACGCATAAAATTTTTCCGTCATACCGCATATATTGAGCAACACTACTCATTGCTTGAATTTCGGTTAGTCCCACCACAAACAAATTCTATTTTTATAGGTTTCTCTGAAAACGATATCCTGAAAATAAGCATAGATGAAAATTTTTCTACCAAGAAAATATCTCTCAACACTCTGAAATGTCTGTATGCCCATATTGGTAAGTGACAGGCGATATCATCGATATTCATGCTCATCATCCATCCTGTCGCCGTGATTATTTACAATCACTTTATAATCATATGAGCAAGCTTGGTTATACTTAGTGTTATATTTTGTTATTGTAATTGTAATTGTCTATCATCCAGAAAGTATCAACATGTCCCGCTATACCAACTGTTTTCCTGGTTTATTGTCGAGAGTGTTTGCTATCCTGATACTCAGCAGCTGTACCACTACTGTACAACCGCCACCGTATCACCAGGAAGAGTTCAGCGAAAACGATACCTATACACGTAATTTTGCAAGCACAGACACAGCTACCTGTGAAGCAGGTCGAAGAGCCTTACTAAGCCAAGGCTATATCATTGGTCGAACACAACAAAACTCTGTTGATGGTACGAAAAGTTTTCAGACAGATACTGGCCAGCACATAGAGATTTCATTTCACGTTGTCTGTGCTGCTAACGGCCAAAGTAACGCAACTGCTTTTGTCAGTGCCACTCAGGACAGTTATGCGCTGAAGAAAACTAACAATTCGGCCAGCCTTGGTGTTGGTGTGCTTGGATCAGTGTCTATGCCCTTCGGCTCCAGCGATGACGCTCTAGTCAAAGTCGCTAGCGAAACGATACACTCATCCCAATTTTATGACCGATTCTTTGGCGCACTAGAACGGTATCTCGCGGCAGATGGGGCAATCAAAAAACCTTCGGTAGCAAGCCCCACCCCCTAGTCCCAAGCATGCACTCCTCCAGGGAGTTCATCTTCTATTTAGCGGCGATAGCCATAAGGCGTGTAATGATGAGGGCGAGGATAAGGACGATAATAGGGACGATAAGACGGATAAGGGTGATGATATGGGCGATAGCCATTGTATACGGGACCTGGTCCAACATACACTGGCGCTGGCCTTACATAGACTGGCGGCGGGACTGCATACACTGGAGCAGGAACATACACTGGCGCTGGCCGAACATAGACTGGTGGTGGTGCATACATAGGGACACCAATATTGACCCCAATATCCACATGTGCAGCCATCGCAGGCGCACTAGCTGTCATTACCAAAATTGCCCCTAGAGTCACAAGGAATTTTGTTTTCATTTTTTCTCCTGCTTCTTGTCAAAAATACACATCAAATATCTGATTCACGGACTTATTAAAATCCTATTCCCATTTTATGACCAGCATAAAGGGGTAATTTTTGTAACAGGATACGAAAAAATGTGCAAAATAGCAATTTTTATCCTTGTCAGGATATCAATGAACAACAGGAATTGGTTTATTTTTGCTAAGCATTTTCCAATATCAATGAATAAAATGAACAGTTGTGCGTAGTCAATTCAACAGTTGTACGCTTAATCACTGCGCCCCAAGTGCTGATTGCGTAATCAATGCCTCGCGAGGATCCCTTCACGAGGTAAGTATGAGAACTCATGGCAAAGCCCCCTTTACTCTGAAAATTCTACGCCAACCGTCAGAAATTTTATTCTAGCGGAATGAGTCACAGACGATGTGAACTGAAAATACCATCGTTGCCATCCCGCTACCATTCAACCATGCAATCTCATTTTCATCATCTTCTATACCTGTCAGGCCACACTTAGTTCTGCCTTTTTATGTGGCAACATCAAGGCTTCAATTTTTGTCATTGTTTCTGCGCAAGCACGTGCAGCCTCTTGTCCCTTCTTGACAAAGTGTTGATGAAAAAACTGTTGATGGTCTTCATGCGAATGAAAATGATGCGGAGTCAAGACAGCTGAAAATACAGGAATCTCGACTTCCAACTGCACCTGCATGAGTGCAGTAATCACAGCATGCGCAACAAAGTCATGCCGATAAACACCACCATCAACAACCAAACCGGCAGCAACTATGCCTTTATATTGACCAGTCTTGGCCAACAATTTTGCATGCAATGGAATTTCAAAAGCTCCGGGCACTTCGAAGAAATCGATCTGAGATCCTCGAATACCGAGTCGACTGCTTTCACTCTGAAAAGCCTCTCGACATTGATCAACTATGTCTTTATGCCAGCACGATTGTATAAAGGCGACACGATGAAGAATGGGATAAGAGGAAGAGGAAGAGGAAGAGGAAAATTGAGAAGATTGTTGCGACATTTTGTTCAGGACTCCTGTTTGACAAATAAAAACAGGGCGCAAGGGCATCATGGTGACACATACCAATATGAATGCGCCACACAAGAAACCCGTTCTCTTTCATCCGGACTATGACCGTCGGCCCTGGGATCTCACCAAGTCTGCTGACTCAAGAAGCAACAATTGTCACTACTTGACGCTCGCGGGCTCGTTGCCATATCACTGCAACATTACCGCCGGTGGGGAATTACACCCCGCCCCGAGAACATTATCTGTAAGCCAAGCGCTTAGGTAAGCACGTATTACAGATATGTTAATTTAACATGTCTGGAAAAAACATGCTCGCAACGGTATAAAGGTCATTTTCTACAAATAATGTATTAATTTCAATGGGACCGTCGTAGGATGTCATGCATACTCCACACAAGCTAGCATACCTTTTGCAATTTCTCTCTCCCCCATAATGGTGTAGGCTACGCCATGTTTTTCTAGATGCTCAACTTCAGCATCAGAATGTGCTCGTGCAATCACTTGAATATCCGGATTAAGCAAACGCGCATGTTCAATCAATTGACCAACTTCAAGCGCCTCGGGGATTGCTGCTAGCAACCAACGCGCAGCACTGATATTAGCTTCCTGCAATAAATCTTGCTCCAGCGCATTACCATACAAAACATGAATACCTTGCTCACGTAAATCCTCAACCAATTCTTTGTCATCTTCGATTACCACAAAGGGTATTCCTTGTGCCTTCAGCGAAGTGCCGATAAAGTTTCCTACACGTCCATAGCCGACCAACACAACATGGTTATGAAGTACCAATGGTAGCTGCGGTGATATATCGGGAATATGATCCGGCTGATGAGATTCCCTCTTTTCCAGATAGGGCTTCATGCGATCAAGCAAACCAAACAAAAATGGGTTAACCAGAATCGATAGAATCGCTCCTCCCAAAATCAAGTCTCGTGCCAATGGCGATAACAGTCCTAAAGAAATTCCCAAGGTTGCTAGAATAAATGAGAACTCACCAATTTGCGCCAAACTGGCTGATATTGTCAGCGCTGTTGATAATGGATGACCAAAAGCGCGCACGATCAATAATGCTGCTAATGATTTTCCCACCACAATAATTAACAACGTCCCCAATATCAATAATGGATGTTGAATCAACACCCATGGGTCAAATAACATACCGACTGAAACAAAAAATAATACGGCAAATGCATCGCGTAGTGGCAATGACTCCTCTGCTGCCCTATGACTCAATTCGGATTCCGATAAAATCATACCCGCAAAAAATGCGCCTAGTGCAAACGATACGCCAAACACATAGGCAGCACCCAGCGCAAATCCCAATGCAATCGCCAACACAGCAAGACGAAATAATTCACGTGATCCAGTGTCCGCAATTCTTTCTAAAATCCATGGAATCACACGCCTGCCAATAATCATCATTACCGCGACGAACGAAACAACCTTCCCCAGGGTAATCGCCAACGTCGCAAGTAAGGCACTGGTTCCCATCGC
>JAATGO010000208.1 GCA_015654605.1 Betaproteobacteria bacterium | reverse complement strand
TCACCACGACCAGTACGCCCAATACGGTGAATGTGTACCTCCGTATCTTTGGTCACATCCACATTGATGACCGCATTAATGTGAGAAATATCGAGCCCACGTGCAGCAACATCTGTAGCAACCAATACAGAGCAACTTTGATTGGCAAACAGCACAAGAATCTCATCACGCTCGCGTTGTTCCAGATCGCCATGTAACGCCAGGGCACTAAACCCTTGAGCACGCAGTTCTGCAGCAAGTTCTCGGCAATGAATTTTGGTATTACAGAATGCTAATGTAGATACTGGCCGATAATGCAATAACAAACGTGCCACGGCAGCATTGCGCTGTTCATTGGCGACCTCGTAAAACCGTTGTTCAATCTTGCTGTCATCATGCTGCGCTTGCGTTTTGATTTCAACAGGATGGCGCAGAAAATTGGCACTGGCCTGACGAATGTCATCGGCATAAGTAGCAGAAAATAACAGTGTTTGGCGACGTGCGGGGCATGCACTGACAATACCTGCAATGGCTTCATAAAAGCCCATGTCTACCATACGATCCGCTTCGTCCAACACCAGTGTTTGCACGCTGTTGAGGCGAATGCTACCCCGTCCCAGATGGTCACGAATACGTCCTGGAGTACCAACCACAATGTGGGCACCGTGCTCAAGTGATGTGATTTGCGCACGCATGGAGCCACCACCACACAATGTCAGCACTTTAATATTCTCTGTAAACCGTGCCAGACGGCGTAACTCATTGGCGACTTGATCTGCCAGCTCCCTGGTTGGACAGAGCACCAACGCTTGTACGGCAAAATAGGTGACATTGAGATGATGCAAGATACCAATGCCAAACGCCGCAGTTTTGCCACTTCCCGTTTTTGCCTGCGCAATGACATCATGCCGTTCAAGAATCTGAGGCAGACTATCGGCTTGAATTGCTGTCATACTGGTATAACCAAGCTGTTCTAGATTGGCTAGCATGGCCTCTGACAAAGGTAGGTTGGCAAAAGAAGTAGGGTGTTTGTCGGGAGAGGTCATAAGAGGTCACAAATAGTCGTGAAGAGAGCGGTGCAAAATGTTGGTGCTGGCGTTTGTAGGGGGAGAAGGGCATCAAATATTTGGTATTCTCCATGGCCCAGAAGTTGAGTTCTGTACCAAACCTGGGGTAAATCGGCATCAAGCCAGCCTTGGCCGCTAAGATGATACCATTTATAGAGATGTTTCCTTTGTTTGTAGTGGTACTGACCTCAGTTTGGGGAACAACTTAGCATAACTGAAGAGATAGATGAACTAGTTGGTAGTGTTCAAAAAACAGCCAACATTCGTAATGCTTTTTGCCATGGTTCTTGGCGGCGCCGGATAGCAATGGTGCGTCTGTGCCTCTTTTCGTTCGTGGGAAGAAAAAAGAGTTGGAAGTATCCGATACGGCAATAGATATCGCATATTTGAATCAGATTCAAATACATATCACAGAACTAGCTTAATCAGATATTTTCACTGTTCAGAACACTCGGATAGTATTGCGTTATCAATTCCTGCGGCCAGATCACGAATCTGCATTTTTCGAGGGGCAATGGACGTGCTTTCAGCTTCTGCCAGAAGGAGTTCTTTGACATTTTTCCACCACGCCTTTTCATGACGCAAAAGATCGGAGCCAGGACGATATCTATCCTTAAAATATGAGACTAGGTACCGTATTGGGAGGAAGGCGGGTCAAATTAACACCAAAGTTGGTCAGGCCGAATAGGTCACCAATTGGTCTCTTCTCCCTTCCGGCCATCAAGGAGGCAAATGGCTCTGGATAATTAGATGGCTTCTTTCGTAAAGCAGCTTCCAATGCAACGATTGCAATAGGGTAATTATTCTCTGGCATGTGCGACTCCCAAAATATGGAATCGAATTTTATATTTTTTGGATGAAAAAAGTGGGCTGTTCCCGAAAAGAAGACATATTCAGTTTTTCATTGTGGGACGCTCACAAAAAATAATACCTCCGGAGCGGTAGGGGACGATAGTTGATATTGGTGATTGTGGGGTAGAGCACTTTTTAATCAAGACCTCCACACAAGCCGCAGCCCTTTGTGTAGCCTCGCAACTAGCCATTTTTTATGGATAGTTGCGGGTTTAAAAAGGTGTTTCGGTGGGTTAGCAGTCGTCTTAGAAGAAAAAACATCCCTAAGGAGGTGATTTTTTCTATCTGCCTCCTTGGATTTCTCAAGCCACTAGGAGGAGCCAATATACAAAATCATGAACTCAAACAAGCTATAAAAATGCTAATGACCGAATAAATCAGGAGGGGTTTGAAACCTTAATGGATTTTTATTCT
>JAATGO010000401.1 GCA_015654605.1 Betaproteobacteria bacterium | reverse complement strand
TATTTACCCAAAAGTAAATTTTGTCACACAGCAAGATGATACTTTTACCTTATGAATTAGCGTTAGTCTCTTCGTCATATGCTTTGTAGTCATTCTAGTTGTATTTATCACAGCCGCTACAGCATCAGCTGGTAGCGAAGCAATATAGGTAGCACGCGCGTCATTATTCCCAGTACTGTACTTTCCACAAATCTTGAAATACATAGTGTTGCCATTTGGCAACCAAGGGTGGAAATGTGTGGCTAAATGTGACGAAGGTGGCATTGATACTATAAATTGATAAAATGTAACACATCACCATGCTATGTTTAATGGCAACGTTTTATTTGTTACTTCAGAAAAAGAATTTTATATGAGTCTCATTAGTCCCTTGGCAGGTCAGCGTGCAACCCTATCTTCTTTAGTGGATTTGCCCGCATTAATTACCAGTTATTACACCTTGCAGCCAGATCCAGCGGTGACGGCGCAGCGCGTAGCATTTGGTACATCTGGGCATAGAGGGGCAGCACTTGCCACGGGCTTTAATGAGTTACATGTCATGGCAATTACTCAGGCAATTTGTGAATATCGCAGTCGCAACGATATTACAGGACCACTGTTTCTCGGAATAGACACACATGGTTTGTCTACGCCAGCATGTGCGACAACACTGGAGGTATTGGCAGCTAATGGCGTGCAGGTGATGATCTCAAAAGGAAGCCTGTACACTCCCACACCAGCGGTATCGCATGCCATTCTTGTGCACAACCGGCAGCATCCGCATGCTTTGGCGGATGGCATTGTGATTACACCATCGCACAATCCTCCAGATAACGGAGGATTCAAATACAACACACCTAATGGTGGCCCCGCCGATACCAACGTGACTGGGTGGATAGAAGCACGTGCGAACGAACTATTACAGGTTACTCATCCTGAGATTAAGCGTATTCCCTATCAGAAGGCATTGCAGGCATCGACAACACAATATTATGATTTTTTGAATAGTTATGTCGATGATCTGCCCAATATCATCGACCTGGAGCTTATTCGTTCTTCTGGCATTCGCATGGGAGTTGATCCTTTGGGTGGTGCTGGTGTGCACTATTGGCCCGTGATTGCAGAGCGCTATGGTTTGCAGCTGGAGGTTGTCAATCCAGCAGTGGACGCAACATTCCGCTTTGTTCCGCTCGACTGGGATGGGCAAATCCGAATGGATCCTTCGTCTTCTTATGCCATGAGTGAACTGATCGGACTCAAAGACCATTTTGATATTGCATTTGCGTGCGATACGGATCATGACCGTCATGGGATCGTGACACGCAGCGTTGGGTTAATGCCGTCCAATCACTATTTGTCCGCCGCTATTTCCTATTTGTTTAGTAATCGTCCAGGTTGGCGTGCAGATGCCGCTGTTGGCAAGACTTTGGTCAGCAGCCAGATGATAGACCGTGTAGCGACAAGCCTGGAGCGCAAATTGGTAGAAATGCCCGTTGGCTTTAAATGGTTTGTGGATGGTCTGCAGGATGGCAGCCTGGGTATTGGCTGCGAAGAAAGTGCCGGCGCATCGTTTTTGCGTCAAAATGGTACGGCATGGAGCACGGATAAAGACGGAATCACGGCAGCGTTATTGGCAGCTGAAATGACAGCTCGCACTGGTCGCGATCCAGGCGAAATATATGATGATCTGACTCAACGTCTGGGATTGCCTCACAACGGACGGATTGAAGCAGCGGCTTCACCTGCAGAAAAGAAACGATTGTCAGGGTTGTCTCCTAATGATGTCACTTCTACCGAGATGGCCGGTGAAAAAATTCGTCAAATATTGACCACGGCACCCGCTAACGGTAAAGCTTTTGGTGGCCTCAAGATAGTGACTGATCATGGTTGGTTTGCGGCACGTCCTTCGGGAACCGAAAGTATTTACAAGATTTATGCAGAAAGTTTTCAAGATGAGGCGCATTTACAGAAAATTTTCACAGAAGCGCAAGAGATTGTGAGCAAGGCGCTAGCGCGGGCAGAGTAATGTTAATCAATATATAAGAATTAATTCAGTAAAATCGAACGAAGCGCACTGTGATTTTGTTCTGAAAATAAGAGTTTATTGATGTTATTACCGATTTTTGAGGGCAATAGTGTGAGATTTGTGCTTGGGAAAGCCATCTCTAGCCTTTGGCTCTGCCTCTGCCTTTAGCACTAACTAACTTGCAAGTTTCAGTAGCGCCACCTATACTGCGAACGTAGTTTCGCCTTGGGTATTTCATGCTGTTCATGCATGAAATTTAAACGGGAAACAGGTCGTTGACAGCATATATTTGCCTCTTCAAAGCCTGTGCTGCCCCCGCAACGGTATGTGATCAAAGATTTGTAGTATGCCACTGTGTTTGACATGGGAAGGCGCAAATCCTGGATAATTGCTACGTTTTATGTAATCCAATTACTCAGATCACAAGCCCGGAGACCGGCCTGGGCGAATAACATGCTTGTATCGCGGAGGGCGATCAGGTGGATTGCTGGATTTTTTCTCGCACCCGCTTGAGGTTTCTCCGTAGTGTCCATAATTGTCTGGGCATATCGTGACACACTTTATACGAAGGAACTGCACATGCCATCTATGCCCGTTGCCGTCAATAACCAAGAATCCACTACTAGCCATCGCAGCAAGACGCAATTGTGGCAAGACAGTCTGCTGCCAGCGCTATTGGCAGTTGTGCTAGGCGCAGTCCTGATTTACGCAGCAGGGTTCGCGTCTAGAGTAGAACTGCATAATGCAGCACACGACGCGCGCCACTCGGCTGGTTTTCCTTGTCATTGATTGCCATTTGGAAAGTTCCTCAATGAATTTTGTTGTATTCAAGCGCATGGGTGCGACTGTTTTGCTGTCTGGTTTTCTTGCTGGTGTATTGCTGACAGCCGTTCAACGTTTGCAGGTAACCGGATTGATTCAGCAGGCAGAGGTTTATGAAGCTGCTGCAGAGGTAAAGTCTACGACACCAGATTATCTTGCTACCCATGTTGAAAATGTGGGTCATGAGCAAGCATCCGCTACGCATCATCATGACGAGCCAGAGTGGGAACCTGCTAATGGGCTTGAGCGCACGTTTTACACATTGCTGGCGAATATCTGTATTGGTATTGGTTTTGCTCTGTTTCTGGTTGCTGCTATGTGTGTGCGCGGACGCCAACTTGGTTGGTGGACAGGTATTGCCTGGGGAGTCGCAGGATATCTGGTATTTTTTGTGGCGCCATCATTGGGATTGCCGCCAGAACTGCCAGGGACTCAGGCAGCACCGCTCCATGACAGGCAACTTTGGTGGATCATGGCGGCAGGATTAACTGCTTTTGGTCTGGGGTTATTGGTATATGTGCGCCCTGTTTGGCTCAAATGCGTCGGATTAATATTACTTATAGTGCCACATTGGGTCGGTGCACCTCAGCCAGAAATGCATGGTGGCTTGGCACCAGAAATACTGGGACGCGCTTTTATTGAAGCAACTGCGATTGCGCAAGGTTTGTTCTGGCTTGCTCTGGG
>JAATGO010000384.1 GCA_015654605.1 Betaproteobacteria bacterium | reverse complement strand
TTGCGGTTCTGGTCTGGTCGTAAAAATGCGTTTCCTGCAGCAGGGCGTATTTCTCCTGATTATTATTGCATGGATGGCACCATTCCTCGCAAAAGGCTAGCAGATGTATTGCTTGGCATTGCCGCCATGGAGAAGAAATATCATTTGCGTTGCGCCAATGTATTTCATGCCGGAGATGGTAATTTACATCCCTTGATTCTGTTTGACGCCAATTTAGCGGATGAGTTTGAACGCTCAGAAGCATTTGGCGCCGAGATTCTTGAGTTATGCGTTGAGGTTGGTGGCACGATTACGGGCGAGCATGGTGTCGGCATAGAAAAAATTAATTCAATGTGTGTTCAATTTTCACCAGAAGAGCGAGAGGTCTTTTTCATGGTAAAACGTGCATTTGATACCGCTTTTTTACTCAATCCTGATAAGGCGATTCCAACACTGCATCGCTGTGCCGAATATGGCAAGATGCATGTGCAGCGTGGTCAGCTAAGTTTCCCTGATTTGCCGAGATTTTAATGAGCGACATATTACAAGAATTCCAAAAACGGATCGTGGAGGCGAATACACGTCATTTATCTTTGCAGATTCGTGGAGCAGGTACCAAGGATTGGTATGGTCAGTCGGGTCAAGGCGAGATACTGGATACTCGGGGGTATAGCGGTATCATTGACTATGAGCCGACAGAGCTTGTGATCACTGCGCGCTGCGGCACACCATTATCAGAAATTGATGCAGCATTGGCACAACATAGTCAGATGCTGGCATTTGAACCACCACGTTTTGGCGGTGTGGCAACTGTGGGTGGGATGGTTGCAGCGGGATTGTCTGGGCCAGGACGGCAGTCGAGTGGTGCTGTGCGCGACTTTGTGCTGGGTGTCGACATGATGAATGCGCAAGGTCAGGTATTGCATTTCGGTGGTCAGGTCATGAAAAATGTCGCGGGCTATGACGTCTCGCGTTTACTCACCGGGTCGTTGGGGACACTGGGTTTGATTCTACAGGTATCGTTAAAATTATTGCCGCAGCCATTTGCTACGAGTACCCGTGTTTTTGAATGGGATCAGGAGAACGCTATTCGTATGCTCAACGAATGGGGTGGTCAGCCTTTGCCGATTTCGGCGAGTGTCTGGCACAATGGTGTATTGACGATTCGCTTATCAGGAGCGCAGGCAGCAGTCGATGCTGCAGAAAAAAAATTAGGTGGAACGATATTACCTGATAGTGATCGTTTTTGGAGTAGCTTACGTGAGCAGACACAAGTTTTTTTTGATGCGTCAGATGTGCCATTGTGGCGAATTTCGGTACCATCGACAACGCCAGCGATGGCATTGCATGGAACCCCTCTGATCGAATGGGGAGGCGCACAACGTTGGTATCGTGGTGAATATAACTATATACAGCTTAGAGAATTAGCGCAGAGCGTTGGTGGCCATGCGACGTTATACCGTGGTGGGGATAAGAATGTTGGCGTATTTCAGCCATTGGCACCTGCTGTGGCAAACATTCATCGCCGCCTGAAAAAAGAATTCGATCCACACGCTATTTTTAATCCCGGACGAATGTACCCGGAAATGTAAATACAGCGCATCTAGTATCCATTGATATTGACACATTACGTTTGAATTGCCATGCAAACCAATCTAGCAGAGTTTATTCGCGATACGCATGAAGGAAAAGAAGCAGATGCGATTCTTCGCGCCTGTGTGCACTGTGGTTTTTGTACAGCCACGTGTCCTACTTATCAACTGCTAGGAGATGAACTCGATGGGCCGCGTGGGAGAATTTACCTGATCAAACAAGTACTAGAGGGTAAAGAGGCGACAGCAAGCACGCAGTCGCATTTAGATCGTTGTTTGACGTGTCGTAATTGTGAGTCGACCTGCCCTTCAGGTGTGCAGTATGGACGTTTGGTTGATATCGGACGTCAGATTGTAGAAAAGCAGGTATCACGACCGCTGGGACAACGTGTCACTCGCTCGTTATTGAAAACGCTATTACCAAATAAGCGGATATTTTCATCTGCTATGAAAATCGGCCAGCACTTGCGTCCTTTGTTGCCCCATTCTTTGAAAAATAAGGTGCCGCTCAAGCAGGACGCGGGGAAATGGCCTGAGCACACACAGACACGTAAAATGTTATTGTTGGAAGGGTGCGTGCAACCAGCAATGTCTCCTAATATCAATAGTGCGACGGCACGTGTATTGAATTCATTGGGTGTTGAGTTGATTATTCCTGATGCTGCTGGATGTTGCGGTGCGATTCGTTATCATCTCAATGATCAAGAGGCAGGATTGGCTGACATGCGACGTAATATTGATGCCTGGTGGCCTTATGTGGAGGGGATACATGGTGTGACAGTCGAGGCCATTGTCATGAATGCTTCTGGCTGTGGCGCAACAGTCAAAGAATATGGACATCTGTTGCGAAACGATCCTGCATATGCAGAAAAAGCGCATCGTATTTCTGCATTGACGCGCGATATCAGTGAAATACTACCGGACTTTGATGCACAGTTACGTACCCTATTGCAAGGTAAAGCTGGACCAAGGGTAGCCTGGCATCCACCATGTACGCTACAGCATGGGCAAAAGATTCGCGGCAAAGTTGAAGATATCCTGCGTACGGCAGGCGTGGATGTACAATTATGCAACGACAGTCATCTATGTTGTGGCTCGGCAGGTACCTATTCAGTGCTACAGCCAGAGCTATCCTATCGTTTGCGTGATAATAAACTTCGTCATTTGCAGGCCACTAAACCTGAAATCATCGTGTCAGCTAATATTGGTTGCGTGACACATCTGCAATCAGGTACAGATACCCCTGTGAAGCATTGGATTGAGCTTTTGGATACTGCGCTACATAGCAACAAATAACATTTCGATGGATTCTCGGAAGGGTGTTGCAAGCCCTTGAAGGAGATGGGCTGCTTTGTGATGATGACTATGTTTTTCTTCATGCTGAGCAAAGTAATGGTATAGCGTTTACAATCACGGCATGTCTCCCTCTACCATAACCACCACATCTTCCCGTAAAGCGTTTTTGGTCGGTTTGTTGCTGGCGATCATTGGTGCAATCTTTTTTTCTGCCAAGGCGATTGTCGCAAAGCTCATGTATCGTTATCAGGTAGATGCTGTGATGGTCTTGACGTTACGCATGGTATTCTCGTTCCCCATGTTTCTGGCGATTGCTATATGGAAGGCATACACAGAGCCTGCGCTCAACGGCAAAGATTATTGCAAAATTCTCTTTATCGGTCTGATGGGATATTACCTGTCTAGTCTCCTGGATTTTATGGGATTGCAATATATTACCGCCGGATTGGAGCGCTTGATTTTATTCTTAACACCATCTTTTGTATTGCTAATTTCCTTCCTTTTTTACAAACGCAAGGTACGTTTTCTGGAATGGTGCGCATTATTGGTGTCTTATGCGGGAACACTTTTAGTCTTGTTGCATGACATCAGAAGCGGTGGTTCGAACGTGCCATTGGGAAGTATTTTGGTACTGGGCGCAGCATTGACTTACGCGCTGTATTTAATTTTTTCAGGAGAGTTGGTGCGGCGTGTGGGAGCGATTCGACTGGTGGCCTATGCCATGTGTGTGTCAACGGTAGCGTGTCTGATACAGTTCTTTATTTTGGATTCCCCGACAGTGTTGTTGACACAGGAGCTAGGCGTTTACCAGTTGTCATTATTCAATGCCATATTTTGTACGGTACTACCGGTCTTTTTGACCATGATTGCAGTAGAGCGTATTGGCGCCCCGACGACGGCACAGGCCGGTTTGATTGGCCCGGTCTCAACTTTGTTTATGGGAGCCATTCTGCTCGATGAGCCGATTACCATGATACAGTTGGTCGGTACGGTATTGGTGTTATCCGGGATTTATTTACTATCTCAAAACAAAATCAAGTAAGTTGCAGGAGGTAAAAAATGACAAAAGCGATCAGAATAACCAAAAATGGTGGTCCGGAAGTGATGGAGTATGTGGATGTGGAGGTCGGTGAACCAGGCCCTGGTGAAGTCCGCATTTGCCATGCTGCATGTGGACTAAATTTCATTGACGTTTATTTCCGAACTGGTTTGTATCCACAGCCCCTGCCAGGGGGGTTGGGACAAGAAGCCGCAGGAACAATTGAAGCCGTGGGTGCAGGTGTCGAAGGGTTCGCGGTAGGAGACAGAGTGGCCTACGCTGGCCGTCCTAATGGTGCTTACTCAGAAGCACGTGTGATGCCCGCTGCGATATTGGTTAAATTGCCCGACGCGATCAGTTTTGATACGGCCGCCGCTATGATGCTGCAAGGAATGACAGTGCAATATCTGTTGCGCCAGACTTATCCACTGAAGGGTGGGGAAACGATTCTTTTCCATGCCGCAGCGGGAGGTATTGGATTGATTGCCAGTCAATGGGCGCGAGCATTGGGTGTTACCATGATTGGTACGGTCAGTTCAGAAGAAAAGGCCGCTGTGGCAAAAGCACATGGTTGTGCACATGTGATTAATTACAAGACGGAAAATTTTGTTGAGCGTGTCAAGGAGATTACTGGGGGCAAGGGTGTCCCTGTTGTCTACGATTCTATTGGCAAGGATACCTTTATCGGTTCGCTAGACTGCCTTATGCCGCGCGGCATGATGGTGAGTTTTGGTAACGCCTCAGGGCCTGTGGCTCCATTTGGTGTATCGGAACTGGCATCTCGTGGTTCGCTGTTTCTGACCCGTCCTTCATTGGGAAATTATGTGACAACACGGGAGCAGCTGGAAGCAACAGCAGGTGATTTATTTACCATGGTAGGTAGCGGAAAAATTAATATCGACATTAATCAACGTTATGCACTCAAAGATGTCGCTCAGGCACATCATGACCTTGAGGCGCGTAAGACGACAGGCTCTACTATTCTCATCCCTTAATCTTCATCCTATTTTGCTTGAGGCAGCTTTGGTGAACTGTATAGACAGCTCACCAAAATGAAAGTCACATTGGTAGATTTGTATTATGGAGTGGTAGTTGTCGTCACTGGTCGTGTGACCTGCTTTACCAGTGTTGGCCGCCCGGGATGATCTTCGACTTTCATTTCAATGTGGCGCGTGACACCGCTAGGGCCAGGAAAATCAATAAAGGCACTGTGAACCATATATGGCATGGCTTCTGCCAACTGAGCCGAGCGCCCATTGCTGTTAACTGTGACTTCATATAATCTTTTCCCACTTGTCGCTTGCGACATCGTCAGCTCCAGATAGCGATTAAAGACGGGGTAGCTGGTTTGTTGTGGAGGAGAATTCCAGAATGGATCATAGAACCCTGCACGTGGCCAGTAGCCATAAGGATAGAACCTTGGTCCGTACCAGAATGGGTCATAGTAATAGCCGGGTTGGTTGACGATCACAGTACTGACCTGAAAACCATACTGAAATGCGACTTTGATTGCCGGAGATGATGTATTTTCGTGGAATCCTTGTTGCTCCAGCTCCTGGCGGATCAACTGTGCAAAACTCTCATATTCGAGGCTCTTTTTTTGTTCTGGATCCGGGTCAAATGCAAAACTCTTATCTTTCATGTCTGTTGGCCAGGCATGAAAAGCCGTGACATCACTGCTGATAGTGGTTGCACAGCCGCTTAACAGCACGCACATGGTAATGATGACAAGTCCAAATAAACGTTTCATGGGGTTTCTCAAAGAAAACAATTAAAGCGAAAAAACAGGTGATAGCATCAGTTGCCTGTCCCAGACTTGGTTCTGGAGCGCTCGCAGTGGTCAATGCGCCTATCTATTTGCCTAGTTAAAGAGTATAGGTACAGAGCAGGAGTATAAGGAATAGAGCATAGATCACTCTTCCAGAGTCTTTTTATCTGCATGGTGAACAGTCCTCAATCACAGTATAGGATATACCGAGGGGCCTTGAAGCTTGGTAAAAGATATAATTTGTAACAGAATTAGGAAGCATCTTCGTTGTTTTCTACCTATGTGCATCTGTTGATTGGTAAAATCGTACTTTGTTCCACATACCGTATTTTTCTCGATCTTCTTGAGTTGATTTCTCGTATTTTTCCTTTTTGGGATGATTTTTTATGCGTACTGATACACCTCCTACTATTTACCGTAAAAATTATACTGCTCCCACCTATTTTGTTGATACGGTAGAGATGGGTTTTGACCTGGCGCCAGAATTGAAACGAGTTGCTACGCGTATTGTGATGCATCGTAATCCCGCTGCGGCGCGCCATGCGGATATAGAGCTTTATGGCGAGGCGTTGCAACTGGTACAACTGAGATTAAATGGCCGTGCGTTGACGACTTCTGATTATCGCCTCGCTGACGGTGTATTGCGCATTGCTGGAGCGCCAGCCAAAGTTACGTTAGAGATTGAAACCGCGACGCAGCCGGATAGCAATACCTCGCTGATGGGCTTATATGTTTCCAATGGCAATTTCTTTACTCAGTGCGAGGCTGAAGGTTTTCGCAAGATTATGTATTTCCCGGACCGCCCGGATGTGATGGCAAAATATACCGTGATGCTGCGCGCTGATAAGAAAAAATATCCAGTGTTGCTATCTAATGGCAATTTGATTGAGCAAGGTGATTTAGGTGATGGCCGTCATTACGCCAAGTGGCAAGATCCATTCAAGAAGCCTTCTTACCTATTCGCGTTAGTGGCAGGTAATTTAGTCTGCCAGGAAGAGAAATTCAAGCTTCGATCTGGACGCGAAGTATTGTTGCAGGTATGGGTGGAAAAAGGCAATCTGGACAAGACGCAACATGCCATGGATTCGCTCAAAAACAGTATTCGTTGGGATGAGGAGCGTTTTGGACTGGAGCTGGATCTGGATCGCTTCATGATCGTTGCTGTAGGCGATTTTAATATGGGCGCTATGGAAAATAAAGGGTTAAACATCTTCAACACGAAGTATGTGCTCGCCAATCCGCGTATTGCAACTGACATTGATTATGCCAATATTGAAGCGGTCGTCGGACATGAATATTTCCATAATTGGACTGGTAATCGCGTCACCTGCCGCGACTGGTTCCAACTATCTCTGAAAGAAGGATTAACCGTATTTCGTGATCAGGAATTTTCTGCTGATATGGTAGGGACGGATAGTGGTAGGGCAGTCAAACGGATTGATGACGTACGTGTACTGCGTCAGGCACAGTTTCCTGAAGACGCAGGACCAATGGCGCACCCAGTAAGACCTGATTCATTCGTGGAAATCAATAATTTCTATACGGTTACTGTCTATGAAAAAGGAGCAGAAGTCGTACGCATGTATCAGACGTTGTTCGGTCGAGATGGTTTTCGCAAGGGCATGGATTTATATTTTAAACGGCATGATGGTCAGGCTGTGGAATGCGATGACTTTCGCGCAGCCATGGCAGATGCCAATCGGCGTGATCTGTCTCAGTTTGAGCGCTGGTAAAGTCAAGCGGGGACACCACGGGTACAGGCTCAGACACATTACGATGCTAGAAAAAAAACATTGAAACTGACATTGCAGCAATCGTGTCCTCCGACGCCAGGGCAAAGTCGCAAACAGCCTTTCCACAT
>JAATGO010000226.1 GCA_015654605.1 Betaproteobacteria bacterium | reverse complement strand
TTATCATGAAGTCAGAAACCGAAGATGCTTTGATCGTTTGAACCCTACTAATTTTGGGAGATGCGTCAAAGGTCTGGCGATCAATGGACGCAACTTTATCGGGCATGATGCTATTCAAGACTACTCGGATGCCGAAGCGATCTTCGATTAATCTCGGTTCGATCATAAATCGCCCATGTCCGAACGCAATAGCAAACTGCCGCCTCTTCTGCTCAATCACTAGGAGGGCGGAGATGCTCTTGTTCTTCAGCCTAGCGAGTGGGGAGGCGTCTGTAAGGCCCTGTTGAACAAAATCAAGCCACTCGGGCGCTGTTTCTGTAATGGGCTTCCTGATATAGAGAGTGCCAAGATCTCCATTATCACCGAGCTGATAGCGGTCAGCTTTTATTGGCACAGGCTTGCCAGTGCGGCCTACAGGGCTCGCTAAGAGCTCCTTTTGTGACCAAATCCCCTTTGAGGTGGAATCTGGATTTTTCCTGAGCAGATACACATTAATTGCGACTCTTTTTGATCCATTTTCTTTAGCCACACCTTCCTCCATCTCTTTCTGTAGTTCAGCTTTTGTCGAGTGATTTGTATTCGGTCAAAATGCTGTTCTAGCGTCTGAGCAGTCTTAATTTTTCTAAGAAACGGCTGTTCGTTCGACCAGCGGAGTCAATTTTGTAATGCAAATCCCGGTGACAGCCTATCCTGAACTAGCTCCAAAACACCTCAATTTTTTCGTTATAACTAAGGCTTACGTTTACATACGAGACGAAATGTTTTTGTCGGACAGGACTTACACTATCTCAGCCATTCATAACTTAACAGAACTGCCGTACAAACGCATTCAGGTCAATTTGGATGTCCCCATCCCCGCGTCATTTTATTTCTCATATGCACACCTCATCTTTGATACGTCGTGCAATTACAAAAAGAGCAACATGATTATATTCAATATTTAGTATTAATACTAAATTAAAAGAATGTAATTCTATTAATTTTGCTTTCCAGTCGTTTTTTTCAGCATTTTCCTACATAGCCCCTTGCTACAATAACCCCCATGACCTACTCCAAACACATCCGATTACGCATAATGCACGGCGCCACCATTGCCTTTGGCCCCGGCAAGGCCGCACTGTTGCAGGCGATCGATAAGACGGGGTCGATATCAGCAGCGGCGCGTGAGATGGGGATGTCGTATCGGCGTGCCTGGTTGCTGGTGGAGGAGATGAATCGGTGTTTTACGCAGGCATTGGTGGAAAAATCTACGGGTGGTGCTCAAGGAGGTGGGGCACACATCACGGCGTTTGCTCGTGATGTGCTGGCACACTATCAAGAGATGGAAAAGAAGGCTGATGATGCCGTGAAGAAAGAGATGGCATATCTGGGTTCGCTGATTGTGGACCAGCCTTGAAAACTTAGCCCTGAAAAGTCAGTCGACGTTAGCTACCAACATCATGATGAGATAGAATTTTTGCCTCGCAGGTGGTGAAAGCCATAAAACCAGTGAGCCAGGAGCCGTGACGTTGCTGTTGTAGATCATGGGCTGGGGAGTTTTCATAGCACCGCCGATATTTTCTGCTGCATTGAGAGGGGGGTGATATCCCACATGGAGGCTTGCTATGCCAATGTCCAGGCATTCCACAAGGACGAGACGTCTGGTCTCGTGCAGACGAAGCTACCTCTTGGCAGCAGGTAGGTTTGTAGATCATATCGTACGGTAAAGTTGCTATAATGCGTCTCCAGTGACAGCTGACAGGTGCTTTTTGCCGACATTCTTGCAAAATGGCACATATTCTTTATATCTGTCGCATACCGATTACGTATCCATCGCATGATGAGTACGCCTGTACCTTAACGCTCAATAGAACTGAATTGCCTTATGCTGAGTTACCGCCATGCCTTTCATGCTGGCAATCATGCTGATGTCTTGAAGCACACCGTCACGATTCAATTGCTCAATTATCTTGGGCAAAAAGAGACGCCTTACATGGTGATTGATACCCATGCCGGCGCAGGTGTGTACGCTCTGGATAGTCATTTTGCCAGTAAAAATGCGGAGTATGAGAGTGGTATTGCGCCGCTGTGGGAGCGTACCGATTTACCGCCGGCATTGGCCGAATATGTCCAGTTGGTCAAGAAACTCAATCCTAGTGGCAAGATGCGTTACTACCCAGGTTCGCCATATTGTGCCAATGAGGTGATGCGGGAGCAGGATCGTCTGCGGTTGTTTGAATTGCATTCCAGTGAAAGCAAAATACTGGAAGATAATTTTCGCAAACTGGAAGCGCATGCTCGGGAGCAAGGAATACTGCCGCCAGCACGAGGCAAGCGTGTCATCATTGAGCGTGGGGATGGTTTTGAGCGGCTCAGGGCATTGTTGCCACCACCATCGCGTCGCGCGTTGGTGCTGATTGATCCTCCTTATGAAGATAAACGCGATTATCAGCGCGTCAAAGAGACGGTACAGGATGCGCTGACGAGGTTTCCGACGGGGACCTATGCGGTCTGGTATCCCATTTTGCATCGAACAGAGTCCCGGCAATTACCAGAAAAATTGAAGAAGCTTGATGCAAAAAGCTGGTTGAATGCGACATTGTCGATTTCGTCACCATCGCCAGATGGCTTTGGTTTGCATAGCAGTGGTATGTTTGTGTTGAATCCTCCCTGGACGTTAGAAGCAACGTTGCGCGAGACGATGCCTTATCTGGTACAGGTGCTGGGGCGTGACAGTGGCGCTGGTTTCACACTGGAGTCAGGTGAGAAGTAGCGTGCAGGAGGAGAGCGCCTCATCTCGTCCGATTTTTACATGAATGAGGCTAGCTTTTTTGCAAAATGAATCAGCGATAGATCATGATTCATTGATCCTATGAGTGAGATACCAATTGGTGGGTGATCGTGAGACACAATTGGTATACTGATTTGAGGAACTCCTGCCAGCCCTGCAATACAGGTAATGCGAAAGGTCCTGACTCTGACGTCTTCTATGGCCTCGTCAGAGGCATTCAATAACGGGGCAGGTGTTGCTGCAGACGGCAATAGAATCAAGGTATCGTTCCCTAATACCTCCCCAATATATTGCTGAATCAACGCCTTTTTTAGAAAAGCATGTTTGGCAT
>JAATGO010000336.1 GCA_015654605.1 Betaproteobacteria bacterium | reverse complement strand
TTTGAGATCAGGCGTAATGGTAAAACGGTGAATCCGGTACCATTACTACCAGCGCGTTAGCCGTTGTTCGTGGCCGTGACGATAATTGGCTTGTTGATTGTTGACATGGAAGGGCTATCTGTCGACGCTGAAGCATGAGAGCGCATCTCATGCTTCTTGATGCAATGCATTCTCGTATTCTTGTCTAGCGCATTGCATAATCTACAGCAATGCCAGAAAAAATGGCAGCTCCCAACCAATTATTATTATTAAAAGCAGAAAAACATCCCTGGCGATCCCGCTTGTGGATCAATGTGTAATGGTAAATGGTAAAAGCAACTGCTACGAGCATGCCGCAACTAAACCAAATGCGTAAACCGTAATGGCGCCAACCAATGAACCAGATGATGCCAAGAGCCAGTGCATAACATAACATGATGGCAGCAACATCATATTTTCCAAATGTAATGGCAGAGGTTTTCATGCCAAGTTTGATATCGTCATCACGATCAACCATGGCATATTCGGTATCATAGGCGATTGCCCAGAATATATTGGCAATTAATAGTATCCACGCAGCAGCAGGTACTGTATTTTGTGTTGCCGCAAATCCCATGGGGATACCGAAGCCGAAAGCAATGCCAAGATAGGCTTGGGGAATGGCAAAGAAGCGTTTGAAATAAGGGTAAGTGGCAGCAATGATTACTGCTGCGATGGATAGTTCCAGTGTCAGCTGATTTAGTGGAAGGATTAGTATGAACGCGATGATAGCCAGTATTGCCGCTATAGTTAATGCTTCCCATGGTTTGATATGACCAGCTGTTAATGGTCGTGCCAGGGTACGTTTGACATGGCGATCGAAGTCTTTGTCGGCGTAATCATTGATGGCGCAGCCGGCAGAGCGCATCAAAATGGTACCGAGAATGAAAATACATACGAGATAGCCAGAGGGATGACCATCGGATGCAAGCCAGAGAGCGATCAGCGTTGGCCATAACAATAACAATATGCCGATAGGACGATGAATGCGGATGAGTCGTGCGTACCATATCAGCTTGTTCATGGGGAAAGCAGAGTAGAGGAAAAACACTATTATAAATGCAAGAAAGACCTGGGGGATATGTCTTGATGTTATGTGGAAATTTATGTAGAGCTTATTTTTCGGTAGTGCTTTTCTTTTGGCGTGATAATTGTGATTGCAGTAGCTTGTCACTAAGCGAATAGACCATATCCTGTGTTGAAGAATGTGAGCGAATTACGAAAAATGGAAGTGCTTGGTTTATTATCTGTTGGGGTGACGCCAGATATGCTATCTAGTGGTTCTGTCAGAGAAGATGATGTAATATAAATGTCGATGTTATTGTCAAACCATGATTATGACGTCATCGTAATCTCAATATAATAAAAGAGCATTTTCGCGTTGCTTACGCTAGTTACTTTCTGGCTTCGCATCGTGTAGCATGGTTACGCCATGTAGGTTACAGGACATGACAGCATTGCGTACTGCAGCGATTGCTGCATCGCGTGTGAAACTTTTGCGCCAGGCGAGAACGACGCGTCGGGAGGGAATCGGTTGTGCAAATGGAACGTAGCGTACCATGCTATCTTTTGCATCTATATCGGGTACGGATGCTTTAGGTAAAACAGTAATGCCGATGCCAGATGCGACCATATGCCGTATTGTTTCGAGGGACGAGCCCTCAAAAGTGCGAGCAATACCATCGCCCGCAGTGGAAAATCGTGACATCTCGGGACAGACTTCTAGAACCTGATCTCGGAAACAATGCCCATTCCCGAGCAATAACATAGTTTCATTCTTTAAATCATGCGCATCGATCTCAGTTTTATTTGCCCAATGGTGGTGCTTTGGTAGAGCAATAATAAATTCTTCATCATATAAAGGTTGCACGATCAAGCCATGTTCTGGGATTGGTAGTGCCATGATAGCGGCATCAAGCTCACCTTGTCGTAATAGTTCTATCAATCGAATGGTGAAATTTTCTTGCAGTACCAAAGGCATTTGCGGTACCGTTTCTATCATGGTTTTGACCAATGAAGGTAGTAGATAAGGGCCGATGGTATAGATGATGCCTAGCCGTAAAGAGCCGGACAAAGGGTCTTTGTTCTGGTTGGCAATTTCTTTGATAGCAGCAGTTTGTTCTAGTACGCGTTCAGCCTGCGCAACAATTTGCGCACCCAGTGGTGTAACAGAGACTTCTGTACCTCCACGTTCAAAAATGGTGACCCCAAGCTCATCTTCAAGTTTCTTTATGGCAACTGATAGTGTCGGTTGTGCGACGTAACAAGCTTCTGCTGCATGACCAAAATGCTTTTGGCGTGCGACAGCGACAATATATTTTAACTCGGTGAGTGTCATGAAGCAGTTTTTCTAAAAATATCTTCTGATAACTATAGCGTAATACAGAAATGCTGGCTGGGTCATTCATTTTTGGGTTCTTTCTCACATATAAGGTCATCTATATTAGAAGACAAGGGGGGAGGAGTAATATGTAAGCGTTGCCCATTGATGACAATGTCATTGAACGTAGGCGAAAGCTGTTGGTAATGACCGCCGACCAGAAATTGCTGCATCTTTTGAGGGCAGCGTGCCATGGGCAGATGAAGGGTGCCCATATGCTGCCATTTCGCGTTATCTGCCAATTCAAAAATGGATAGGGTATTTTTGTCTTCATGTCCTGATAACAGTATCTGTTGCTTTTTATTGCTGGAGAGATTGACGAAGTAGGCATCACATTTCATATTTTGGGAAGTGAGGCACATGGGAAGGCTCCATCGTTGTTTACTAGAGATCCAGTTTTGCGTGAGAAATGTTTCCGGCAGGCTTTTGGTGTTGGGAAAAACCTGAATATTGGCGCTGATCTCAGAAAGAGACAAGGGTTTTTCGGGGGAAGGGGAAAAACGTACATCTGATTCCGTGCCTTTATTGTTGATAAAAGCGATTGCTTGTGCTCGGATGTATGCAGAGTCGTTACCTTGATCAAAATGACTTAACTTTTCCAATGCATTTGCACCAAAGCGAGTCCCGTTATATCGTAGATAGTAATAATCGAAATCGTGCGCAGAGACCGCTTTCGTTTGCAGTCGATGCAGTTGACTGGCCACAGAAATTCTAGTGGGATCAGCGATGGGGGACAGTGTTGCCAATAAAGTGGCAATAGTAATAATTGCTGCAAATATATTAGTTGTGGCAATACGTTTCATTTTCCCCTGGGGAGTACAGCAGGCCCAGGCATAGCCAAGTGCATATAACGTAATAATGAGTAAACAGGCTGCGGCAGAGATACGGTTTTCTGTCCAGCCATAGTCCATGATACGCAAGGCAAGGGAGTCAATGGCGATGATGGTAATAGGAAGTAATAGTAATGCGCCAAGCCGTACAGTGATACGCATGATGCGTGGTATTTTGTCAGTTATTTGACCATTTTGGTACGCACTATTAATCAGAATAATTAGAACGATTGCGGTAGAAATTAAAGATTTTGTTGCATAGCCAGTTGCCCATAATGGCGTTATTCCTGTCCAGAGCAAGCCTATCAGGAAAGTTCCCGTGATGAAGACAATCAACGGTAATAACCAGGAAAGTAAGGTGAGCAGTAAGCTACGAATTCCTATCACAATATGTGGTCTTACGTCTGTAAGGTGAAAGGAAAAACAGAAGGCGGTTGTTAACAACGGGGTATAAAACCATGTTTGATAGAGCAATCGATCTAGAAAATCAATCCCAATCAAGCGGAACAGCATTGCACCTAGCGTCACGAGTAGCCATAAGAGGCACGCAAAAATGGTGGAGAAAATAATTTGGATAGTAAGTTTCCAAGCGGTGTTGAAATAGGTACCGTAATTGGCGATGGTTTTCTTATCATAAGCAGCAGAAAGAATCATGACTTGCGCGATATAGAATCCACAACTGATTAGAACAAGAAGTTTATTAGATAAAGAGAATGTATCGTGTTGTTTGAGTGTTGAAAAAAGGGAGTAAGCGCCTCTCCAAGCATCATAATATTCGAGGCCAGCGAGGATTAATGCTGAAGCAATGATCCATTTGGCTGTGGCACGACTACTTAAGTGCCCTAAAGAGGAAATTAATAATGGCGGTAGTACGATCGTGATCAATAGCAGAACGCCAAGTAACCAAATCAATTCGGCAGGCCATGTTTCTTTCTCCAGGAGATAAGAGAGCAACAATCCTTGCGTGACACCGCATAGTATCCTGGCATAGGCAACTTTGTTATTGACGATGCTAGAGAGTGGGAACGCTTCAGTAGGGTCAGCAGATGAATTCATAGGAGTTTTGTAAGGGCTAAGTAGAGATGCTCGCCTGTCAACGAAGGTTGATTATTTTTACCAGAACAGTGATAAAACTCAATAAATATAATTTACATTTAGGAATTAATCTATGGGATGCATTCTAAATGTTATTAGACCGCGGCTGGACAGCACCTAAGGGATGTTTTTTGGTAACTAGCAATTGTTCAACGTGATTCACCAAGGGTGAGCAGGCTAGCTGATAAATTATGTTGAATTTTATATCATGAACTTCGTACTTGTACTGTACTGCGCTGTACTGCGGATTTTTCTTTTCCAAGTGTAGCATTTTTTGCGCTTATGGATGATGTAGTTATCGTAAGTA
>JAATGO010000027.1 GCA_015654605.1 Betaproteobacteria bacterium | reverse complement strand
TGCCATTCCCGCAATCGTCACACCCATGCCTAAAGATAGTTGCTGCACCACACTGGCAATACTAGTAACCCGTCCTGCATCATGGCTAGGAATATCTGCATATGCCAGAGAATTCAGGCATGTGAATTGCAAAGAAGGAAACAATCCACCAAACAAAACAACAAGCAACATGAGGACGTAAGATGTATGCGAGGAAAATAAACCATATGAAGCAATTGCTATTCCTGCCAGCACAGCGTTCACCATCAACACCCGACGAAAACCAAATCGATGCAATACTCTGCCCGCAATGGTTTTCATGAAAATGGCACCGAACGCAGATGCACAAGCCACGGTACCCGCCTCAAAGGGATTCATGCCTAACCCCTCCTGGAGCGATAGCGGCAACAAGAAAGGAATGGCTCCTAGCCCAATACGGAACAATGACCCTCCCATCACGCTGGCGCGCAAAGTAGGAATCCGTAGCAAACGCAAGTCAAGCAATGGAAAAGGTATCTTCATCGCATGTCGATAGTAAAGCCATAAAGCAATGCCTCCTATGATACACATGATCACTGGTAGCCATAGTGGCACCAAATGGCTGCCTAACAGGGAAAATCCAAGCATTGCCATGCCACCGCCAATAGCAGTCAGCAGGAAACCTCGAATATCCAATGGCGCTGGAGGTTCTTTAAAATTCTCAAAAAAGTGTCCCGAGAGATAGAGACCCAATAAACAAATCGGGATATTAATGAAAAAAATCATTCTCCAATGCAAGTAGGTGGTAATGAAGCCACCTAATGGTGGGCCAATTGCTGGCCCTAGCAAAGCAGGTAATGTGAGATAGCTAATTGCCTTCACAAGATCTGACTTGGAAACAGAGCGAACGATGATGATACGTCCCACAGGCACCATCATTGCTCCTCCTATCCCTTGCAGAAAACGGGCAATAACAAACGTTAATAGTGAATCTGACATACCACATAGAATCGAGCCACCTATAAATACGACCATGGCCGAACGAAAGATGGTACGTGCTCCAATTTTATCTGCTGCCCAACCAGAAATTGGAATAAAAACGCCTAGACTCACAACATACGAAGTTAATGCCAACTTCAGCGTTACAGGGTCTTGTCCAAGGTCTCGAGCCAGTGCGGGTAATGAGGTTGCGATCACTGTGGCATCCATATTTTCCATGAATAACGCACAGCCAACAATAAGTGGAATAATCAGCGAAGGAGGCACAATACAGAAGACAAAAAGAATAAAAGGGTCTTTCCATCTCAATTCATGAAAAGACCCCTAGTTTACTCTGCTTTGGTATTCGATGCAGACTTATAGAGCAATATGCACTCTATAAATAAAGATTGTCATCACCACATAACATTCCGACACAACAAGAATCGATCTGCCATACAACTCTCCGTTTAGAAAAGTTAACACATCAAGGCTGAGTATTTTTCACATCATTGTAGTTTTTATCCTGCTTATAACGTGTCACCAGCAATTGATTTATCTTGTTTCCCTCAATATCAACCACCTCGAATTTATACTCAGCAAAGAGTACAAAATCTGTTTTCTGTGGAATTTTACGTAGCATGTACATAATAAACCCAGATAGCGTTTCATATCCCATAGGATTGGGATAATCTGATATTGATAACGCTCCCATGACTTCTGCCAAAGGAGTCATACCATCCATTAACCATGACTGGTCATCACGCTTGACTATCTGCTGTTCTTCTTCTGGCAAACTCAATAAATTCCCCATCAGGACACCAGTCACATCCGTAATGCTGATAATACCGACCACCAACGCATACTCATTGACAACCACAGCCAAATCTACGTCGACTGCTTTCATCCGCTCCAGCACTTCCCACAGGTTCAAGCTATCTGGAATTGATAACGCAGCGTGTATCATCCCTTTATCCCGAAAAGAAAAATGCTCTCCTTTAAGCAAACGCTTTAATACATCCTTACTATCGATATAACCTAATACCGCGTCGATATTATCTTCACATACCAGAAATCGGGAATGTGGATGCTCGATGATTTTTTGTTTCAATACGTCTTCTGTATCCGTCACCAAAAAATAAACAATGCTTTCGCGTTGAGTCATTGCTGAAGCGACATAGCGCGTTTCCAGTTCCAGCACATTTTCAATCAGATGATGTTCTTGACGTAATAAAGCGCCAGCTTGTGCACCTGCATCAACCATGGCATGAATTTCATTAGGGGTAATCACATCATGCCGAATCTGCGGCAATCCCAGTATAGAAAAGAATAATTTTGACAGCCCGTTAAAAAACCACACCAATGGCTTGAATAACAAAACCAGAAATGCCATAGGCCGCGCTAACAAAATAGCGGTTTTCTCTGGCGCAATCATAGCCAATCGTTTCGGCATTAAATCTGCAAACAATATAAATACGGAGGTTACCAAACAAAATGACAGAACAAAGCTTGCTGTATCCAACCATGCGCCTTGGTAAAAATAACTCAGGAAATGATGTATATGAGGAGTAAATGCCGGTTCCCCAACAACACCACCAAGGATGGCGACAGCATTTAAGCCTATCTGTACCACTGTAAAAAAATAACCAGGCTGTTCTTGTAACTGCAACGCACGCGCAGCATTTTTATTACCTTCTTTTGACAACATCTCCAAGTGCAACTTGCGCGATGCTGCCAGTGCAATCTCTGCACATGAAAAAAAAGCAGAGACCACCACTAAAAATACAATTAACAAAATACTACTTAAAAAATCCATTTTTTTCCTACGGAAATAATCATGGTTACCATTCATACTCGCAACTGTAAGAAATTGCAACAAATCGCCACTTACTAGTGACATCCATCAGCCCCTCCTATCTTGATGTGACATCATCGTCTACCAATTGATAACAAACGACCATAAGCTTTTTATGAGGGAAAATTAGATTCAGAAATTCCAGTTTTTACACTTCAACAACGGGAAAACTACAAAATATCCTATTCCAAGATGCCTGAAGGAATTTCCGGAAACAGAATAAGGAGCATAAATTAAGAGATATATCCATTGGACAATGGACATTACTACGCTTAATAAATGTAGCATGGGAAACTACATACTTCATCTTTCATTCAAGCAATGTACTGTAAAAAATTGACATGCTCATGAGCCGGCGCGACATGTTTGGTGGAATACCATTCCCAGTACCGTTGCCACTAATCTCTATTGGCACCAAAAAAGAAAAACGGATGTTTTCTTATGTTCCTCGCCTGTCCCAAGATGGTAATAATGGTGACGTTCTTCTTATTTTTGCTTGTTTAGCATTTTGACAATCAACTAATATGTGTCATTCCCTCCGTCTGATTCATATCATGGAACCATTGCACATCTCTCAAAGAAGCCTATAATTCTGCTGACAAAAGAGACTCCTTATGTACCATGATAAATCTTGCCAAAATCCTCTCTCCCGAAAATGTTATCCTGGATGTTGAAGTCTCCAGCAAAAAACGGGCATTCGAACAAGCCGGCCTCACCTTTGAAAATAATAGCGGCATTGCTCGCTCAGCCGTCTCCGAAAATTTGTTTGCTCGCGAACGGCTAGGTTCCACAGGGCTAGGACAAGCAACCGCAGTACCACATGGTCGCATCAAAGGTCTCAAATCGCCATTAGCGCTATTCATGCGCCTGGCTGAACCTATTCCCTTTGAGTCTCCTGATGGCCTCCCAGTCAAATTATTGATATTTCTGTTAGTGCCCGATAATGTCACCCGGCAGCACCTGGAAATCCTTTCCAAAATCGCAGAGATGTTTTCCGATGAAGCTCTCCGTAACGAACTGGAAAATGATCCCGATGCAGCCTCCGTATACTCACGTCTGATAAACTGGCACACTACTACTGTTGCCTTTGAGAAAACTGGATAAGTGAGAGGCGGCATTCACATATTAATGCCTCCTCCAGCTTATCGCTCACCCATTGACCCCGTCGACCATTTTGTCGCCTCTATCGGATCATCATGCCCACGTCTTCTGAATTATCAATACAACAGCTTTATGAAGAAAATCGTGACGCCCTGCAATTAGGATGGTTTGCTGGATTTCCCGGGGGAGAGCGCCTCATTTCTGGAGATGCTGTATCAGCGGCCGACCAGGTGGGGCATTTAAATTTGATCCATCCTGGGCGAATCCAGGTTTTTGGACATCAGGAAACTGAGTATTATCAGCGCCTATCTGACTCTGCACGCGCTCAACAAACTGCAGAATTAGTCGCAGGAGAACCCCCTGCATTCATTATTGCTCAGGGACTGGCCACACCTGCAGACTTTCTAGCAATCTGCGACGAAAAGCACATCCCGCTGTTTTCGACGCCATTACCAGCTGCGCAAGTCATCGATTATCTGCGCATTTATCTTTCCAAAAAATTAGCGCAACGCGTCACAATGCATGGCGTATTTATGGACGTACTCGGGGTTGGTGTGCTCATCACAGGGGAATCTGGCCTGGGCAAAAGCGAACTCGGTCTGGAATTGATTTCACGCAGCCATGGCCTGGTCGCTGATGATGCCGTAGAGTTCGCCCGCATTGCCCCCAATATGATCGAAGGTCGCTGCCCTCCTCTGCTACAAAACCTGCTAGAAGTGCGTGGCTTGGGACTACTCGATATCAAAGCAATTTTTGGTGAAACGGCTGTACGCCGCAAAATGCGCCTGAAACTGATCGTACATTTGGTACGCCGTAGCATACTCGACGACAATTATGAACGCCTACCGTTAGATGCCCAATTTGAAGATGTCCTCGGATTGCCCATTCGCAAAGT
>JAATGO010000029.1 GCA_015654605.1 Betaproteobacteria bacterium | reverse complement strand
TTTGTGAAGAGCTGACTGATGCTACCCACACCAGAACTTGTCAAAAATTATATTGCCGCGGGTCTTAATTGCGAGCATCTCGAAGTCGATGGTGATGGACAACATTTTAATGCCATCATCGTATCAAAAGCGTTTGCTGGAAAACGCCTGATTCAGCGTCACCAATTGGTATATGCTGCATTGGGGCAGCGTATGGATCAAGAGATTCATGCATTATCAATGAAGACACTCACACCGGAAGAATTCCAAAAATAAGGTATATTTTCTTATGGACAAGCTTTTGATTCGAGGTGGTCATCGCCTTTCTGGTGAAGTTATCATTTCTGGTGCCAAGAATGCAGCATTGCCGATCTTGTGTGCCGGTTTGTTGACCTCAGACGATATACATCTTTCAAATGTTCCGCATTTGAAAGATGTTTCTACAATGCTCAATCTCATGCGTCAGATGGGAGTACGTATTGAGCAGGATGCGAATAGCGTTGTTCTTAATGGGGCCGATATTACCAAGTTGGAAGCGCCGTATGAATTGGTGAAAACGATGCGGGCATCGATTATGGTGCTCGGCCCATTGTTGACACGATTTGGAGAAGCCAAAGTGTCGCTTCCTGGTGGATGTGCTATTGGTTCTCGTCCAGTGGATCAGCACATCAAAGGCTTGCAGGCAATGGGGGCGGAGATCAGCATTGAAGCTGGTTATATTCATGCCAAAGCCAAGCGTTTGAAAGGTGCGCGGATCGTCACTGACATGATTACTGTGACGGGAACAGAAAATCTATTGATGGCCGCTGTCCTGGCCGATGGGCAGACTATTCTGGAAAATGCAGCACGTGAACCTGAAGTTGGTGATTTGGCCAGATTACTCATCGCTATGGGAGCGCAGATTGAGGGAATTGATAGCGATCGTTTGATCATACAAGGGGTTGATAAGTTACACGGTGCTGAGTATGTGGTGGTGCCAGATCGTATTGAAACGGGAACCTTTTTATGTGCAGTGGCTGCTGCTGGTGGCGATGTGTTATTGAAAAAGACGGGCAGTAATTTATTGGATGCCGGACTTGATAAATTGCGTGAAGCAGGTGCGATTCTGACATCAGGTGATGACTGGTTGCGCATTCAGATGGCAGCACGTCCCAAGGCTGTCAGTTTTCGGACAACAGAATATCCAGGGTTCCCCACCGACATGCAGGCACAATTCATGGCATTGAACTGTATTGCAGAGGGAACCAGTCATGTGACAGAAACGATTTTTGAAAATCGGTACATGCATGTGCAGGAACTCAATCGTTTGGGTGCCAAAATTGATATTGAAGGCAATACTGCAATTGTGAGTGGTGTTGATCATTTTGTCGGTGCACCAGTCATGGCGACCGATTTACGTGCTTCTGCATCTTTAGTGATTGCCGGCTTAGCTGCGCAGGGCGAAACATTGATTGAGCGGGTTTACCATTTAGATCGTGGTTATGATCGTATGGATGTGAAATTATCGTCGATAGGCGCTGATATTGAACGTATTAAACAATGATTGTTAAATGACATGACACAGCAGTTAACCCTTGCGCTTTCCAAAGGCCGTATCTTCGAAGAAACCTTGCCGTTGTTGAGGGCGGCAGGGATTATTGTGACGGAAGACCCAGAGACTTCCCGCAAGCTGATTTTGCCAACCAACGATCCAGACATGCGAGTGATCATTGTGCGTGCATCGGATGTCCCTACTTATGTGCAATATGGTGCGGCTGATTTTGGTGTTGGAGGAAAAGATGTTTTACTGGAACATGGTGGAGAAGGGCTATATCAGCCGATTGATCTCAATATCGCCAAGTGTCGTTTGTCGGTAGCTGTGCAGGAGGGATTTGATTACGAGAATGCCGTGCGTCAGGGAGCGCGTTTGCGCGTGGCAACCAAGTATGTCAAGACTGCTCGAGAGCATTTTGCCGCCAAGGGTGTGCATGTGGATTTGATTAAATTATATGGCTCGATGGAACTGGGGCCTTTGGTCGGCTTATCTGATGCGATCGTTGATCTGGTGAGTACCGGAGGAACTTTACGCGCCAATAAACTGGTCGAAGTGGAGCATATTATGGATATTTCGTCGCGCCTAGTCATTAACCAGGCAGCACTGAAAATCAAGCGTCAACGTTTGCAGCCGATACTGGCTGCATTTGAGAAGGCAGCACAAACGGCTGTATAGGTAAAATGATGAGTATAGCGATGAAAAAACTGGACTCTACGGTACCTGGCTTTCAACAAAAATTGTTGGCAGTACTGGCTTTTGAGGCAAGTGAAGACGAAGTGATTGAACGGACAGTGGCGGAGATTCTGGCTGATGTTCAAGTACGTGGTGATGCTGCGGTGCTGGAATACACTCAGCGTTTCGATCATCTTAACGCTGCGAGTGTGAGTGCATTGGAAATCAGTAGCGCTGCATTACAGGCGGCGCTGGCGCAGTTGTCTCCTGAGCGACGTACTGCACTGGAAACTGCTGCCGATCGTGTGCGCGCTTATCATCAGCGTCAAAAACAGGGATGTGGGTCTGATGGTTTCCTTTATCAGGAGGCCGATGGGACAGTATTAGGACAAAAAGTTACTCCTCTGGATCGTGTCGGTATTTATGTGCCAGGAGGGAAAGCAGCATACCCATCTTCTGTGTTAATGAATGCCATACAGGCCAAAGTGGCAGGTGTGCAGGAAGTGATTATGGTCGTGCCGACTCCTGATGGTTTGCAAAATATGCTGGTACTAGCAGCGGCGGCCATTGCCGGAGTTGATCGTGTATTCACTATTGGTGGCGCTCAAGCTGTTGGTGCGTTGGCCTACGGTACGGCAACAATTGCACAGGTAGATAAAATTGTCGGGCCGGGCAATGCCTATGTTGCTGCCGCCAAAAGACGGGTATTTGGTAAGGTGGGTATCGATATGATTGCGGGTCCATCCGAGATACTGGTGATCTGTGATGGTTCTACGGACCCAGACTGGATTGCTATGGATTTATTTTCACAGGCAGAGCATGATGAACTGGCGCAATCTATACTGTTGTGTCCCGATGATGCTTATATTGCTCGTGTCGAGGCCAGCATGGCGCGTCAATTGGAGGCGATGCCGCGCAAGGACGTTATTCGCACTTCTTTGACCAATCGCGGTGCTTTGATAAAAGTGAGAGATATGGCAGAGGCCTGCGAGATAGCAAATTTGATTGCGCCTGAGCATCTTGAGATTTCAGCTGCTGAGCCACGTCAATGGGCAGATAAAATTCGTCATGCTGGTGCGATGTTTCTGGGACGATTCTCGTCAGAATCACTTGGTGATTATTGTGCTGGTCCCAACCATGTACTGCCAACATCACGTACGGCACGTTTTTCTTCACCGCTGGGCGTGTATGATTTTCAGAAGCGATCCAGTATTATCGAAGTCAGTCAGGCAGGCGCGCATACTTTAGGTAAAGTCGCAGCTGAACTTGCCTATGGCGAAGGATTGCAAGCACATGCACGCTCTGCGGAGCTGCGTCTGAAATGACTGCTATTCCACAAGGAATGACAATACCATGGCGTGACCGTGTTTTCTGTGAAGATGCTTTGTTGGGACTGGAGCGAATTCCTGATGGGCAGATCGATCTATTGCTGGCAGATCCACCTTATGGATTAGGCAAGGATTACGGAAACGATTCTGACAAGCTGAGTACCGAGGCTTATCTGCATTGGACCATGCAATGGATAGATGCAGCATTGCCTAAGCTCAAGCCTAACGGTAGCCTCTATATCTTCCTGACTTGGCGTTACTCACCAGAAATCTTTGTGATGCTCAAGCAACGGATGATTATGATGAATGAAATTATATGGGATCGTCGGGTACCTTCCATGGGTGGCGCAACGCGTAGATATTCCTCGGTGCATGATACGGTGGGATTTTTTGCCAAATCGCGCGATTATTATTTTGATCTGGACGCCATTCGCATTCCTTATGATGCGGAAACCAAGAAAGCGCGTTCGCGCTCGATTTTTGTCTGTGCCAAGTGGCTTGAAATGGGATATAACCCTAAAGATGTCTGGAGTGTTTCGCGTTTGCATCGCGAACATAAGGAGCGTGCTGATCATCCGACGCAGAAACCATTGGAGATTGTAGAGCGGATGATTAAGGCCTCATGTCCTCCAGGAGGAATTGTACTGGATCCCTTTATGGGAAGTGGTACAACAGCAGTTGCTGCGCGGCGTTGCGGGCGACAGTTTGTCGGCTTTGAGCTTAATCCTACTTATTGCGACATGATTGCGCGGCGTTTGGATGCAACGGAAGAGGTACTTGCCAATGCCACGATCACTCATTGAGAGGATTATTCGCGCAGATGTGCGCGCAATGTCATCCTATGCGGTGCCAGACGGTGGTGGCATGGTGAAGTTGGATGCGATGGAGAATCCCTTTGTGTTGCCTTCTGAGATCAGCGAAGCACTTGGGCAACACCTTGCTAAAGTGGCATTGAACCGATATCCCGTACCATCTTATACACAATTGAAAAGCAAGATCGGTAAGCAGCTAGGTGTTCCGCCAGGCTTTGATGTATTGCTTGGGAATGGGTCCGATGAACTGATTTCTATGATTGCTGTTGCCTGTGCGCAGCCTGGCGCCGCAGTGTTGGCACCAGTGCCGAGTTTTGTGATGTATGCCATGTCGGCGCAGCTAGCTGGTCTCGAGTTTGTCGGCGTACCGTTACAAGCCGATTTCAGACTGGATCAAGAGGCAATGTTGGTAGCTATCGCCAAGCATCGGCCAGCGGTAACATATTTGGCTTGCCCAAATAATCCTACCGGGGCATTGTTTGCAGTCAGTGATGTGGAGGCTATTCTTCACGCGGTTGGCAATAATGGTATTGTTGTGGTCGATGAAGCCTATCAACCATTTGTGCAGCAAAGCTGGATGCCGCGTTTATCAGAGTTTGACAATCTGATGGTTCTGCGCACGGTTTCCAAGATGGGATTGGCAGGCATTAGGTTGGGATATATGTCAGGAAACGCCGCATTGTTGCGAGAATTCGACAAAGTACGCCCACCTTACAATATCAATGTGTTGACCCAGGCAGCGGCT
>JAATGO010000397.1 GCA_015654605.1 Betaproteobacteria bacterium | reverse complement strand
GGACTCAAGGGTAAGAGAGTGTTGGTGCTGGGTGGTAATCGTGGCATTGGTTTGGGAATTGCGCGAGCATTGGTACAGGAAGGAAGTAGCGTGGCAATTACCGGACGTGAACAGTCTCGGCTTGATGCAGCAGTGACGGAATTGACAGCGCTATTGTCACCAGAAGCATTGATGTCTGGTGCTACCGTTACGGCATTTTCTCTTGATTTGTCACACACGACACAACTGACTTCTTTTGTGAGTAAGGTAATTAAAGAGTTCGGGGAAATTGATATTTTGGTAAACAACACTGGTGGACCTGGCTATGGCACTGCTGGTGGGCGCGAGCAGGAGGAATGGGTCTCTAGTTTTAATGAAATGGTGTTGCCTGTGATCGCGATTACGGATGCCTTATTGCCAGGAATGCGTCGCAGAGGATGGGGACGCATCATGACAGTAGTGTCATCTGGTGTGATACAGCCAGTCCCGATTCTTGGTGTATCGAATGCATTGCGTAGTGCGTTGGTTGGTTGGTCTAAAACGTTGTCAGCAGAAGTTGCTAAAGAAGGCGTAACAGTTAATATTTTGGTACCAGGACGTATTGATACTGAGCGAGTACGGATGACGGATGCTGCAGTAGCTGCCAAGGAGGGGATTACTACAGAACAGGTGGCCGCTCGTTCGACGGCAACCATTCCTATGGGGCGTTATGGTACGACAGCGGAATTTGGTGCTTTAGCAGCGTTTGTTGCTAGTGTTCCTGCCAGTTACATTACAGGTAGTATGCTGCGTTGTGACGGTGGAAATGTGCGCTCTATCTAATATTTAATTTCATAGAACAAGGAGTGAGATCATGAGTGACGTCGTTGCAGAAAGTATAAAAATGACTGCGGAAGGCGCTTTACTGTTGTTGCATTCTGCTATGAAAAAAGCACTTGGAATGAAGCAGCCACAATGTATCGCTGTTGTTGATGATGGCTGTAATTTACTGGCATTTTTGAGAATGGATGGCGCGAGACTACTATCAGATAAAGCGGTCATGCGCAAAGCAAAAACAGCAGTAACCCGTGGTGGTCCTACTGGAAGTATGGATCCTACATTGGCAATTAATATGGCATTTGCCACTGATGGAGAGGTGAGTAATTTGCAAGGTGGTTTGCCAGTTATTGTCAAGGGGCGGATCATTGGTGCCATTGGTGTTGGATCGGGTACTGGCGACCAGGATGCAGAGGTGGCAGCTTATGCCGTGTCCTGCTTTCCTGATGCACAGACCTTTGGGTAACAGCACTATCTTATTGAAGAAGATCGTTTTCAGGACAGAGGCATATGACACTCACTACAACAAAATCCAGTTTTATTGATTTTAAAGATGTATGGCTAGCTTATAACGAAGAATTATTTCAACAGCAGCAGTTTGCCGTTGAGGAAATTAATATGCAGGTAAAGCAAGGGGAATTTATTGCCATCGTCGGGCCATCTGGATGTGGTAAATCAACTTTCATGAAACTTGCAACAGGATTGAGGATGCCATCGAAAGGGCATATCTCTGTTGATGGTTCTGCTGTAACAGGACCATTGAAAATTTCGGGTATGGCGTTTCAGGCACCGTCACTATTACCTTGGCGTACTACTTTAGATAATGTGATGTTGCCGTTGGAAATTGTTGAACCGTATCGCAGTAGCATGAGAATTAGACGTGGAGAATATGAAAATCGTGCACGTCGCTTATTGTATAAAGTTGGTTTGGCTGGTTGTGAAGACAAATTTCCATGGCAACTTTCTGGAGGCATGCAACAGCGGGCCAGCATTTGTCGCGCACTGATTCACGAACCAAAAATGCTATTGTTAGATGAGCCTTTTGGGGCATTGGATGCCTTTACACGAGAAGAGTTATGGTGTGTCTTGCGAGATTTGTGGGAGGAACAGCATTTCAATGTCATCTTGGTGACGCATGATTTGCGTGAGTCAGTTTTTCTAGCAGATACTGTTTATGTGATGAGCAAGAGTCCTGGTCGGTTTGTGGTCCGACGCGATATCGACTTACCTCGTCCTCGGGACATCGACGTCACCTATACCAAAGAATTCAGCGACATTGTACAAGAACTACGAGGCTATATTGGTGCTATACGCAGTAGGGCAGAAGTGGTTGCCCCAGTTGAGGTTTCAGTGCGGAGCATGTGATGTAAGTCTATGACAGGTGAGGCATATTTTGAGGGGGGACGGTTATGAGGAAAAATTAATTGATGATGCAATAACGATATGTCGATCTGGTAAATAGGTCAGATGACATGTACTTTGATACCGATCTGATCCAGATTCGTGACTGGTAGAGAACGGTAGGGGAGGTTTTACGTCTTTTTAATGCATTTCAATGATGGAGAATACAGTCATGGCAATCAATCCAGCAGATGGTTACCCAAGAACTGATCCGATATATGCAGTTTACGGCGGTGACAAGAAAAAACAAGCATCACAATTTATCCTCGATATTGATACGGCAATGCGCGCTAACTATAGCATCAATATTGAAAATATTGGTCTTAATATCTATCCAATGCTCTATGCCGAGTCGACGTTTGATGGTGGTCGTTACACGTTGTTGGTAGATGAGCATACCTCATATGTGCAACAGACAGTAAGTCCTATTTATGATGTTGTGAAAGCAATTTCACATATTCCACTTGGTATCTTTTCTATTATTTCAGCCTATGCGGACTATCCCGAAAATCTACAGTGGGTTCCTGCCCTGAGGGAGTTCGGTGCTCAAATAGAACGGGTTCTTGCAAATTATGATCAATACAGGTTTCCTGACCGCTTGTCAGAGGAGGGGAATGTCAAAATCTTGAAGGATTCACTGAATTTCATTCAAACGATTATTAGAGGAGGCAATTTCACTCTAGATGAGTTTTCTTCTTATGCTCGAAGTTTGACGCCTATTATTGTTAACAACCAAGTGATCGCCGCAACAGATCAGGTGGAAGTGATGAGGCGGACATTGTTGGCTTGGAAGGGGAAGCTGGGAGATGCTTTGTGGGACAAGCTATATGTGGTCGTGTCTGCTATCTGGACGCTTACGCAAGAGAATGCACACGAATTGATCATTAAGTCTACGATGAAGCCAGAACTTCAAGAAACGCATGTCATTGTTTCAGAGGAGCCCACGAATCTAGATCAGGCAAGAAATTTGTTGGGACGTATTGTCGGAGATCGGGTCATGGCAGAACTGGTCTTTAATCCCGATGGAACACATGAAGAAAAAGAGGATATCTATTCTCTTTCAACACGTCGTGATTTGTTATCTCAGGCCGTGGAGTTGGTACTTGGTATTAAGGATGTCAAGTCACTGTGCCCACATCTTAATTCATAAAAATTTTGGTATACGGTGAGTGAGTCCACTTCCGTATGCCATCAATATGAAATCTGTAGAGCATGGTTTAGGAGTAGTAACGTCTCCGAAGGCCCTCATTTTAGTTAACTATCTTTATGAATGATCATCATGAAAAATAAACTTCTATTTCTGACTGCAGCCACTCTGTGTTCGGTGGAGGTCCATGCACAGTCAAACGTCACTATTTATGGCATTATCGATGAGTATGTTGGCTATATCAAAAATGGAGATGGTAAAAATGTTCTATCGTTAAATGACGGCGGTCTTTTAAAAAGTCGTATTGGTTTTCGTGGTTCAGAAGATTTGGGCGGAGGATATAAAGCCAATTTTGATCTGGAAAATGGCTTTTACGGAAATACTGGCGCGCAGACGCAGAGTGCTCGCCTTTTTGATCGACAAGCATGGATCGGTATGACAACACCAGTTGGTGAATTTCGTGCAGGTCGTCAGGCTACCGCTATTTTCTTTACTGGTTTAGCGAATGATTACACAGGCCGTACGACATATGGTTCGATGATCAATACGATCGGTAATCCAACGCAATATGATGATGATCTTTCCTATAAATCACCTCGTATCAAGAATTTGCAATTCGAGACACACTATTCTTTACCAGGGAAGGCAGGAGAAGGAGCATCGGGAGGCATTTTTCAGCTTGCATTAGATTATACAGCTGGGCCTTATAAATTGGGTTACGCTGGATTACAAGCTAAGCCGGATACGGGTGCACAGTTTACTCAGAAAGTGCAGTATCACAACGTCTACTTCGATTATCAGTATGGCCATGGAACGATCTATTTAGCCTATGTCCGAACAAATAACGTCACAGGAAATGCTAATGGTAATGATGCAGGAACGATATTAAACAATATTAGTATTCCGACGAATTCATTCCCTGGTACTGATAAGAATGTAGCGCGTTATTATAATTTGTTTCAGATATCAGCTGATTACGAAGTCAATCCACATCTCAAGGTCGGCGGCTTGTATGGTGAAATGCGCGATACGTCTTCTACCAAGGCTAATGCACGTGGCGGCAGTGTGGGTGCTTTTTACTCCCTGTCTAAACGGACCACGCTCTACAGTATTGCCAGCTATCTGAAAAATAGTGCTAATGCAGGGTTTCGCTTCAGTGGTTCGGGAGCTCCTAGCGGCAATCTGGCAGGAAATGATGTGAATGGTCAAGGATTGCTTGGTGTGCAGGTGGGAATACTGACTCGTTTCTAACGACACGAGGCTTATTGCCGGATCATTGTCGTGGGATATCCTGATGCGCCGTGACGGTGCTCAGGCCACGTATATAGTCTTCCCCACGCATAGCATCTAATTTATTTATACATCTATTAGTCGCAGATAGGAACATCAAGTCGACATCAAACATGGACAGATTCTTCTGTCCGTGATGCACTCTTCAATGACTGCGACTGTTGTCAAAGTCATTTAGAAGGGTTTGAAATATATTTACAGACAGGCAAAGCAGAAAAAGGCAAGGGTCACTATAATACGTGCTGATATCAAATTGATAAACAGAACAGGTACCTGAAAAATCTCTTTTTCTACTATTGCTACTCATGGGAATGACAAGGTTGATGTATCGATGTACTGCCTGGATCGCAGGTTTTGCGATTCTGTTGGCAGCGCTTGCGCCTGTGATTTCCAATACATTGCTTGTAGCCAAGGCTACTCCTGATATTCTGGCTGAGATATGTAGTGTTACGGGTAGCAGGATGGTGGTGTTGGATAGGGGGCAGGATGCCCCAGCTAAAAAATCCACTCCCATGGCAAGCTGCCCCTATTGCTTGAATCATGTCGCTCCCCTTGCCTGGTTACCAGACATTGATTTGGCCCCTTTTATTGCTGGTAATAATTATTTATTACCCACTCTGTTTTATCACTCCCCGCGACAATTGTTTGCCTGGGCTGTCGCACAGGCGCGTGCCCCTCCAACATTTTCCTGATCTGAATTTCCCTAGCCTGTTATCGAAGACAGACAGTAACGTAGCCTGATAGATGGCTTGCGGGTCGTTGTCTGCTTGCGTGCGGAAATATCTCATCATCCACCACTTGTTACCAATTTTCATGATTGGTATTGCAGCGCATCTTGCATGTACGGTGGGGCGATGCATGCATCACACATTTTATTTATGGAATATCGATGAACAGACTCTCTGTTTCGACAACATTATCCGCACGACTGGTTTTCCCTGTTTTTTATTTGTGCTGCGCCATTCCACTGACACTCAGCGTCACTTCCGTGATGGCGGCAGATGCACTTCCGGTGTTACCTGCTATTACAGTGACGGCAGATGGTGACCAACTGTTAGATACGCCAGTGGCAGTAGGTTCTCATTTAGACATCACACCCTTTCAGACGCCAGCAAGTGTTGATGTCATCACTCGCAAGCAACTAGAACAACGCGGAGATGCGAACCTTCAGGATGCCATTGTCCGTGCGCCTGGGATGAGTAGCCTGACACATCCCGGCAATGGAGGTAGTGCGTTATCTGTGCGTGGTTTTACAGATAGTGCTTCAGTGATGCAACTATATGACGGAACGCGTCAATATGGTGGCGTTGGTGTGACCTTCCCATTTGATACCTGGTCAATTGATCGCATTGAAGTCTTGCGAGGACCTGCCTCGGTCATTTATGGCGAGGGGGCGATTGGTGGAGTCGTGAATGTGATTCCCAAAAAGCCACGACGTGGAGTAATTATTAATGACATAGAGGCGACAATTGGTACGGATAATACGCAACGCTTTGGATTTGATAGTAGCGGGTCCATCAATGATCTTCTGTCTTACCGTTTCGATATCAGTGGTAATCGTTCTGATGGTTGGGTCGATATGGGAGAGTCACGCAATGTCACTATATCGGGTGCCGTACAATTGAGGGTGTCTCCTGATTTCAGTTTACAACTGAGTTATGCGCAGGGAAAACAGCGACCAATGCGCTATTTCGGTGTGCCCTTGGTCAATGGACAGCCGCTGGATGCGCTACGTGAAAAGAATTATAACGTTGGCGATAGCATGATTAAATACGATGACCGTTGGACTGAACTTTCTGGCGAATGGACACCGAATGCTGATACAACGGTACATAGTAAGCTGTATTACATCCACAGTAAGCGTCATTGGTACGATGCAGAGGACTACCAGTTTAACTCTGGAACGGGGCTCATTGAACGTAGTGCCAATACGGATATTGTGCATGATCAATCTCAGGTAGGGATGACAACGGATGCCACTTTCCGAGGGCAAATGTTAGGACTGAAAAATCAGGTTTCTCTGGGACTGGATATGAATTTCAGCACATTCCGCCATAGTAATAACTTGTATACGGGCTCTTCTCCCGATGTAGATCCTTATAACCCGGTACCAGGTAGTTTTATCAGCGCATATCCGACTTTGCCACGTTATCGCAATAAAGCACGCCAGTATTCCGTATTTTCAGAAGATCGTCTGGAACTCAATGAGCGTTGGTCTGTGTTGGCAGGTTTGCGTTATGACCACGCCGATGTGTCTCGTCAGGATTTGGTGACCAACAGCAGTTCCTTTGATAAGTCTTTTTCCAATATTGGATGGCGCATCGGCAGTGTTTGTGATCTTTTTCCTGGAACGGCGCTCTATGGTCAGTATTCGACAGCGGCTGATCCCGTCAGTGGCTTACTGATGCTATCCCCGGCGAATAGCAATTTTTCACTTTCTACAGGTAAGCAGGTTGAAGTGGGCATTAAGCAGGAATTCTGGAATCGGAAGGCCCAGTGGACACTGGCAGTGTATCAAATCAAGAAAAATAATCTTGTTACGCGAGATGTTGAAAATCCTGCATTGAGTGTTCAGGTTGGGCAGCGTTCTTCGAAAGGTATTGAAGGAACGCTGTCGATGGCGTTGGCGAAAGACTGGCAACTGGATGCTAATGCAGCGATATTACGTGCCAGATATGATGACTTTTCTGAATCAGTAGGCGGTGTTGCGGTTTCTCGTGCTGGAAATGTTCCTACTGATGTGCCTGAACGTGTCGCTAATGTATGGGTGAGTTGGCATTTTTTACCGGCATGGACAGTCAGCAGCGGTATGCGTTATGTCGGGAAACGGTTTGCTGATAATGCCAATACGCTCAAGATGCCGGCTTATACAACAACCGATATGGGATTGCAATGGCAGGCCGCACGGGATACGACGGTAAGTCTGCACGGCTTCAACGTGTTTGATAAGCATTATTTTTCAACCGCTTATTATAATCAGACACAGTGGTTGTACGGTCCTGGGCGACGCGTTGAGTTGACGGTCAAACATGCGTTTTGATATGAGAAAGATCGTATGATGACTATTTTCACTCAGGCGAAGCGACTGGTGTATTTGATTCATCGATGGACAGGTGTCGCTGCATGTGTGCTGATAGCATTATGGTTTGTGAGTGGGATGGTCATGTTGTATGTCGGTTATCCCAAACTGACGCCATGGGAACGGTTGCGAGCCTTACCGGCGCTGTCGACAGAAAATTGTTGCATCTCACCAGAACGCGCTTTAGCGTATAGTCGATCGCCAAAAGATATTCGAGAGATAGTGCTGACGTCGATACGTCAGCATCCTTATTATCGTTTGCGGGAAAGATCTGATGACGGGCAAGATGCTTATGTCGTGGTCGATGCCGTAAGTGGAGAGCGAGCAGCAAGTATCAACCCGGATGCCGCATTGGAAAGTGCGCGTGCTTTTCTGCCAGGATATGACGCACATTATCTTGGACGCATTCATGAAGACCGATGGACACATGCAGGGTCACTCGATGGGCACCGGCCGTTGTATCAGATCCAGATGGATGATCCCGCGCATACGTTGTTGTATGTGTCTGGGGTAACTGGTGAGGTGGTTCTGGATGCCCCACGCGCACAGCGACTATGGAACTATATTGGCGCATGGTTACATTGGTTGTATCTGTTTCGCGATCAGTCGCACGATCCTGGATGGAGTTGGATCGTGATCGTTCTTTCTGGCATTGGAGTGATCACGTCATTGAGTGGGACATTGGTAGGTATCTGGCGTTGGCGTTTTACGCATCGTTACAAATCTGGTTCACGTTCTCCTTATCGTGCACCTTATCTATATTGGCATCACATTATTGGTTTGATGTTTGCTACGATCGTTTGTACCTGGAT
>JAATGO010000191.1 GCA_015654605.1 Betaproteobacteria bacterium | reverse complement strand
TGGGAAGCTTTACCCTGATGCGCTTTCCAAAGCAGATGGTCCTGCTTCCACTTATCTCACCTTGATGCGCTATAACATCACACAATTACTGACACAGTTGCGCTGATGATAGGTTTGTCTGCGGGAAAGCCATGACCACCGCTGTGGCATGTCTTCCCAGATGGCGAGAAGCTGACTAGACTTGACGTTCAATGTCGCAGAGAGTCCATTTTGCGTGGAGTGCTGCCCGTACCAAAGCACCGGCCTTAGTGCCAAGATTGAGGCTTGACGTAGCGCGGATACCCAGAGTGGAGTAAAAGTGGTATCCGTGTTCTGGCTCGACGCATGTAGGCCTGCGGAGCCACTCTCATCATAGCCATCTGTGTGCAGATTCACATAGGCAAGCCAGGCAAAGGGCTTGAAAGAAGCGCGTGTGGTATGGATGGTATAACCTGCCTTGGGCAAATACCTGCGCAGCGCGTGCATTGTTGGCAGGCAAGGTATTCTCAGAGAACCCCGGGAAAACTACATCACCACGGTGTTGTTATTGCCGCAGTGCTACACGCAATATCTTAACCTGATATACTTATAAAAATGAGCTTAATCTGCTGTTGTTCGATATAATTGCGGCCAACTACCTAAATAGGAAGTAATGCTGTAGTGATACCACTACGCAGTAGTCACACATTCTATTAGTGGTATGCCGTCGTATTTAGCCGTTTTTTATCCGTATTTTGCCTGCTATACACAAAGACAAAATTCTGGAAGGGGGGGTGTACCCCCTTTTTGCCATCATATTTCGAAGTGGTTGTGATGTGATTTTATGACTAGCCGAGTTCTTCTATGTTGCTGCAGTTATTCTCTGTCATGGAGTTTGGCAGAGCAGTCTCCACCCCATCTCAGTTCTCCTCCGTCATGGTTGACCTGATTTTTCCTGCTTTTAGAGTTTATTTGTTGGCTCCCGCGTTGTTATGGATGGTTTTCCTAGTGATGGGGGTGAAAAGGCCAATTGACATTGATGCTGTCAATAAGAGAAAAACGCTGAGGGTTACGGGGGTGGTATTGCAGTGCAAACACCTGAGTTTTCTGTTTTTTTACCGCTAATCAAGTTCAATATGAGAAATATTACCTATAAGTCGTTGCTCTGGATGTTGCCCTGTGTTGCGCTAGCGCTACTAAGTGGTTGCAACATGGCAATTCTTGATCCTAAAGGGGCGGTCGGGGCTGAAGAGAAGTCACTGATCATTACTGCTACCTGGTTGATGCTGATCGTTGTTGTTCCGGTGATCGTGCTGGTTTTTGTGTTCGCGTGGAGATATCGGGCATCCAATAAAGATGCCAAATATGAACCAGAATGGGATCATTCGAACAAGATCGAAGCTGTGGTATGGGCTGTGCCATGTATCATTATCGTTTGTCTGGCAGTGATTACCTGGACGTCATCACACAAACTTGATCCTTATCGCCCATTGGACTCAACCGCCAAGCCAATCAACATCGATGTAGTGGCACTGGATTGGAAATGGTTGTTCATCTATCCAGACTACAACATCGCAACGGTGAATCAGATCGCTTTCCCTGCGCATGTTCCCGTCAATTTCCGTATCACCTCAGATTCTGTAATGAATTCATTCTTTATTCCGCGCCTGGGTGGGCAGATTTATGCCATGGCAGGAATGGTGACCAAGTTGCATCTGATCGCTGACGAAGAGGGAAGTTATGATGGCTTATCGGCTAACTATAGCGGTAATGGCTTCTCAGACATGCACTTCAAGGCTCTGGCAACATCAGATCAGGGTTTTCAGGAGTGGGTCAAGAAAGCGCAAAGTACAGGTCAGGCACTAGATACACACAGTTATCAACAAGTGGCGTTACCTAGTAACAAGAGTCCGGTCGAATATTTTTCTTCGGTCGAACCCAATCTGTATCGCAACATTATTAATAAATACATGGATATGAGTGCCCACATGAAGAATAGTAACGATCATTCAGGTATGCATGCTGTGCCACAAACAGCCGCTCCAGATACGAAACAAGGCGACCAGGGCACTAATATGTCCATGGAAATGCATTCAGCAATTAAGGGGTAAGTCATGCTAGGTAAACTCACTCTCGCAGATATTCCTTATCACGAGCCTATTGTTGTCGGTGCTGTCGGTTTTATTATTCTGGCAGGGTTGTGTATTGTTCTTGCAATTACACGTTATCGGAAATGGACATGGCTGTGGAAGGATTGGTTAACCTCGGTTGATCACAAAAAAATCGGTGTAATGTATATGTTGGTCGCACTGGTGATGTTATTGCGTGGCTTCTCAGATGCCATCATGATGCGTACACAGCTTGCGGTTGCGACGGCTGGTTCTCCTGGCTATCTACCCCCGGAACACTACGACCAAGTCTTTACGGCGCATGGCGTGATCATGATTTTCTTCGTGGCAATGCCTCTGGTGGTAGGCTTTATGAACGTTGTTGTCCCACTGCAGATTGGTGCACGGGATGTCGCGTTTCCATTCCTGAACTCCCTCAGCTTCTGGTTGTTCGTGGTTGGCGTCATATTGGTAAATATGTCACTGGGTATAGGTGAATTTGCTCGGACAGGTTGGTTGGCTTATCCACCATTATCTGAGTTGCAGTATAGCCCAGGGGTAGGGGTTGATTACTATATATGGGCTTTGCAGATATCCGGGTTGGGTACCTTGCTGACCGGGGTGAATTTTGTGGTCACGATCCTCAAGATGCGTGCTCCTGGCATGATATTGATGAGAATGCCAATTTTTACCTGGACAGCATTGTGCACGAATGTATTGATCCTGGCAGCGTTCCCTGTCTTGACGGTGACACTGGCATTGCTTGGTGCTGACCGCTATCTTGGTATGCACTTTTTCACCAATGATGGCGGTGGTAATGCCATGATGTACATCAACCTGATCTGGATATGGGGTCACCCAGAAGTCTATATTTTGGTCTTGCCAGTATTTGGTATTTACTCTGAAATCATTGCCACTTTTTCCAGCAAGCGTTTATTTGGGTATGCTGCCATGGTTTATGCCACTGCAGCGATCATGTTCCTGTCTTTTATCGTGTGGCTGCATCACTTCTTCACGATGGGCGCCGGATCAAACGTCAATGCCTTCTTTGGCATTACGACCATGATCATTTCCATCCCGACTGGTGTGAAGGTCTTTAACTGGCTGTTCACCATGTATCGTGGACGTATCCGCTTCACGACACCAGTGTTGTGGACCATGGGCTTCATGGTGACTTTCGTGATTGGTGGGATGACTGGCGTGCTCATGGCGATTCCAGCTGCCAGCTTTGTGTTGCACAATAGTCTGTTCTTGATCGCCCACTTCCATAATGTCATTATTGGTGGTGTGGTGTTTGGCTGCTTGGCAGGGATCACTTACTGGTTCCCGAAAGCATTTGGTTTTACGCTTGATGAAAAGCTCGGCAAGTGTGCATTCTGGTGCTGGTTGGTTGGCTTCTA
>JAATGO010000248.1 GCA_015654605.1 Betaproteobacteria bacterium | reverse complement strand
ATTGGTTACCACGAATTCGAAGGTATTACATTATTTTCTGAAGAAAAGGAGCGCATGTTAGCTAGCCTTGGTGATAAGCATATTCTGGTCTTACGGAATCATGGCGTAGCGGTATGTGAGCAGGATATTCCCCGTACTTTTTTTCTATTGTGGACAGTACAGCGTGCAGCTGAAATTCAGGCAGCAGGACGAGCCATGGGTGGGGAGGATGTGATATTGACAGATGAGGTACGTCAACGTTGTGCTGATTTAACTGCGCGTTTGATTCGTAACGATGGCTTCGCCGTGTTATTTTTCGAGGCATTGGTACGGAAGATGTTGAAGGCACAAGCTTAACAGTTGTCTATGAAAATTAGCTTAGAAATGACTCCTGAATACTGAGAACGCATCTCATGCCTATTCATACCTATTGGTGGGATGAGTTCTATATACCTTTTGGTATTTTTCGATATTGAGTCACGGTGAGCGGAAATAGCATCTTATTTATTAGCGCATAGCATTTTTGTGCGACATGGATAATTCAATGTTATCTATGTCGTCAACATGTCACGAAAAATAGAATATTGCTATATAGAGATTTTATTCGGGAGATGAATGAAATCGCTCCATGAATTTCATAAAATTCAGTCACATGAATAGGAAAGAACAGAGAGTCGGTGTCGTCTGACGTTTCCATTATCTATCTGACTTATCAATCCCATATATTGCATGAATTTGATTTGTGCATCTTGCAAGAATAAGATAGACCGGCTCAATAGCTGAGCAGATTCTTGGCTCGTCGGTGTATTGATGTCGTTGCCACCGTATTTTATTTCTACTCTGGAGTTGTCATGCCAAACATAGAAATGTTTGTCGTTGAAGGGTTTAGCGACCAGCAGAAAGAAAATCTGATTGATGCTTTAACCGCTGCTACCGTTCAAGCAATTGATGCGCCGATTGATTCAGTACGTGTGTGGTTGACAGAAGTGCCGGAAACTAATTTTGGCATCGGCGGGAAAACGATTGCTGCATTACATACATCAAGAAAACGTGAGAGTTGATTCTGTACGATATTTTATATATTTCATTTTTCATGACACGCGTGCATTAAAAATCAAGACAGGCTGTATGGGTGGGACGAAATAAGTTGCAGCGTTATCCAGGGACATTATATGGCTATCATTCAGGTATTTCTCATTGCTGGGCGGACCGATGAGCAGAAATCACGGTTGATTGCTGCACTGACCAAAGCAGCAGTGACCACACTAGGAATCGATAGTGCGATGGTGCGAGTCATCATTAAAGATGTTCCTAACACAGAATTTGGGATAGCAGGAAAGACTGCAAAATCATTGGGACGTGGTATTGGAAGATATTCTTCTAATGTTGCAAGTTGATGCGTTGATTTATATTTTTTACATTGCCAGAGGGAGGTATTTTTTAACTCTCAAAAGAGGGTTGCATAATAAAGAAAGGAAGAGTGGGATACTCTCCCCTTTTTGGTGATTGGTAGATACGCAATAAATAAGCAATGCACCATTGAGAATTTTTTGTGAATTGACTTCTATAAGAGATTGAACGAAATATCGTTCAACGTTCCAGCTCGTTTTTTACATTACCGTTTTTAATAAAATGCCAGCATTTTTTTGTGGCGGATTTATTACGTCTATTGTTATATAAGCTGATGAGATGGCATGGTTTGTGCGTAATACAGGCCAGCGTTAATTGATTGTGCCGTCATCTATTTATAGGAGTGTTTTACGATGAAGCTTGTGACTAAATTAGTAGTGACTGCATTCGCGGCAGTCTCCATCACATCCATTGCAGCAAATGCGGCTGATTTGAAGGTGGGCTTTATTACGTCGTTATCTGGTTCGTCAGCATCACTTGGTATTCCTTATGGTAAAGGCCTTCAGGCAGCAGTCACTTATATGCCAGAAGTGGCTGGAAAAAAAGTCGACGTAGTGCAACTTGATGATGCCTCCGATCCTACTACGGCAGCACGCGATGCACGCAAGCTGATTGTTGAGGATAAAGTGGATGTGCTCATTGGTACACCAGGCACACCATCAGCATTGGCAATTGCAGGAGTTGCTCGTGAATTGAAGACGCCATTTATTTGTATTGCTAATGCCAAACTGGAAGGTGAAGAAGGTGCATGGATGGTTACTGTACCGCAGCCAACGCCGCTAATGATTGATGCCATTATCGCTCAGATGAAAACCGTTGATGTCAAGACGGTGGCATATATCGGTTTTGCTGATGCCTGGGGAGATCTGGTTTATGACGCATTAAGCAAGGCAGCACCTGCAGCAGGTATTAAGGTTGTCAGCAATGAACGTTATGCTCGCACGGATACATCAGTAACTGGTCAGATACTGAAGATCGTTGCACAAAAACCAGATGCCGTATTAACTGGTACTTCAGGTACTCCAGGCACATTACCTTATCTGGCATTGGCTGCACGCGGTTATCGTGGAAAAATTTATGGAACGCACGCTATTATTAACCCGGATTTCATCCGCGTTGGTGGATCATCTGTCGAAGGACTGATTGCACCAACAGGTCCTGTTGTAGTGGTTGATCAACTACCAGAAACAAATCCTAGTCGTAAGATAGGTCTCGATTTCCGCGCTGCTTATGAGAAGACTTTTAAGGTTGCGCCAACGGATGCTTTCGGTCCGTACTCTTTTGATGCTTGGCTATTGTTTGCTGATGCGGCTAAACGCGTCATGCCAAAAATACAGCCTGGTACTCCAGAATTCCGTACCGCGTTACGAGATGCTATCGTTACTTCTAAAGAAGTGGTAGGTACGCAAGGTGTTTACAACTACAAACCAGGAAATCCTTTTGGTTCTGATCAACGAGCAGTCGTCATGGTCAAGCTGGAAAAGGGGAAATGGAAATATATTGGGAAATAGAGTGAGGAAATAAGGTTAGAAAATAAAGAGAAACATATTTGGTAGGCACGAATTCTATCTTTGATGGCAGTGCTCTGTTGCTGCCATCTTAGCTAAGAAAAGTGATCAGAACGTATGTTATTTCTTTACAAAAAATAGGTACAGATTAATAAGGATCGATGTGATGTGTTTTTTGTGTAGGGAGCGGTAATGGGGTGGGATGTCGTCATGATCCTGTTGACAGACGGTATTGCCAATGGGGCGATTTATTTGCTCGCCGGTTTGGGAATGGTACTGATATTTTCTGTTACACGGGTCGTTTTTATACCGTTTGGAGATGTGGCCGTTTTTGCGGCATTGAGTCTGGCAGCGTTTCAGAGTGATAAATTTCCAGGAACAGTCTGGTTGGTATTGACGCTGGCTGCCGTAGCATTGGCCTGCGAAATTGGCGTATTGTTACGCGCCAAGCAGGCACGACGTAATCCTCGTGCGTTGCTGATGTGGGGGATATTGCCATCATTACCGTGTGCATTGGCATGGGCAGTATCGCTCAATCATACGCCACAATTGCTACAGATCTTCACAGCCATTGTATTAGTGGTGCCGATCATGCCATTGGCGGCACGCATTCTTCTACAACCAATTGGTGATGCTTCATCCTTGGTATTACTCATGGCAGCGTTAGTGATGCATTTTTTTCTGGCAGGCCTGGGTTTGATGTTTATGGGGCCGGAAGGCTTCCGTACAGAGTTGCTATTGGATGGCAATCTGGATGTAACAGCTAATTTTAGCGTATCGTTGCAAACGATCTTGATGGTAGCTTCTGCTTTGGTGTTGAGTGTGTTGTTTTACCTGTTTTTTGAACGTACCGTCAGTGGCAAGGCGTTACGTGCGACCGCAGTCAATCGGATTGGTGCACGTCTGGTTGGTATTCGTCCGGCGCGCACAGCGATGTTGGCCTATGCCTGTGCATCATTGTTGGCAGGGTTGATTGGCATATTGATTGCCCCTATTACGACACTTTATTATGACTCCGGTTTTACCCTGGGTTTGAAAGCTTTTGTTGCTGCCATTATTGGAGGTATGGTGAGTTACCCACTGACAGCGATCGGTGCGATTGCTGTCGGTATTGTAGAAAGTTTTGGTTCGTTCTGGAATGGTGCTCTTAAAGATGTTCTCGTTTTCAGTCTGTTGATTCCCGTTTTGCTGATCAGGTCATATTACGCAGCACATTCTGAGGAAGATGAAGAGGAGATTGATCAATGATATCCAGAATGTTTTGCTATCTTACCTGGGCAGTCGTGATTATATTGGCGTTGTTACCACTGACCTTTAGTAGTTTCAGCCTGGGATTAATGAACGATATTGGTATTGGGGCGATGGTAGCTCTGGGACTGGTCATGTTGACTGGAATCGGAGGAGTGACATCGTTTGGTCAGGCGGCTTTTGTTGGTATTGCCGCCTATTCCAGCGCCTGGTTAACCAGTGCCATGCATGCATCACCTTGGTTGGGACTGTTGTTTGCTCTAGTATTGACGATGGGTGCCGCATTGATTATTGGCATGTTAACGTTACGCCTTGGTTCTCATTTTCTACCAATCAGTACCGTTGCTTGGGGGCTATCTGTTCCTCTGGTATTAAGCAATATGGATGCATTAGGTCGTCATACTGGCATTTCCAATATTGTGCCGATTCATATCTCTGGCCTGTCGTTTGAGAGTGCTGGAACGATGTATTACTTGATCTGGATATGCGTTGGATTGGCGTATTGGTTTTGTCGTAATCTGTTGCAATCTCGTCAGGGACGAGCATTACGTAGT
>JAATGO010000211.1 GCA_015654605.1 Betaproteobacteria bacterium | reverse complement strand
TTTGCCAGGCAATCCAGTGTCTAGTTTTGTGACGTTCTTACTATTTGTTCGTCCTTTTCTGTTGCGTTTGCTGGGCGTCGAAAGTGTCGCTCCTAAAACGTTTCCTATGCGTGCTGATTTTTCCTGGCCGCGTCCCAATAAGCGACAAGAATACCTGCGCGTAAAGTGTAATGAACAGGGAGGACTTGATTTATTTCCTAGCCAAAATTCAGCAGTGTTGACATCGACCGTATGGGGTGATGGCCTTGTGGATAATCCAGCAGGAAATAACATTGCTGCTGGAGATACTGTACGTTTCATTCCTTTTTCGGAGTTGCTTGCATGAAGATCGCGTTACGCTATTTTGCTAGTATGCGTGAAGCATTGAACAAATCAGAGGAAACGGTTCAATTGCCAGAGCAAGTAAGTACTGTCGGCGACGTGCGTCAGTTTCTCATTGAGCGCGGTGGTATTTGGAATGAGACATTCGCATCCGGGAAAAAAGTGTGCGCAGCCTATAACCATATTTCGTGTGATATGGATATATTGCTGGAGGAGGGAGGGGAAGTTGCCTTCTTTCCTCCAGTAACAGGGGGGTAAGTATTTTTACGAAAATGTGATTGAGCCCAATATTGATGCATCAATGCGTCGTGTCGTGTTGTTTATCTCGATGAGGCGTGCATTATGTGTCAGGAGGATACATAAAACGGGTTCTACAATAAGGTTTAATAAAGGAAAAGATCTTGAATCTCACCACTGACATGGCTGTTTGGGCAGCCCAGGATACACGCATGTTGTATTCTGTTTTAGTTGCACTGATTTCGATTATTGTATTTATCAGTGTGCTTAAATTATCGCCATTCTTATCTATATTGATAGGCACATTCGTTGCGGGGATTGGTTCTGGATTGCCATTGGAAAAAATCGCCTCCTCATTTAGTAAAGGAGCAGGTGGTATTTTAGGTGATGCAGGCTTGATCATTGCTTTGGGAGCCATGTTGGGGGCTTTGTTGGCCGATTCGGGCGCTGCCGATAAAATTGTCACGACATTGTTGCGGTATGCGCATGGCAAGGCCATTCCGTGGATGATGGCGTTAGTCGCCATGGTGATTGGTCTGCCATTGTTTTTTGAAGTTGGCCTGGTAATGATGGCGCCAATCATTTTTGTCATGGCACGTCGTGCACAACAACCTATTTTGCGCATTGCTATTCCCGCTTTGGCTGGTATGACCACATTACACGCGTTATTACCTCCACATCCAGGTCCTTTGATTGCGGTGAGTGCTTTGCATGCCGATTTAGGGACTACCATGTTGTTGGGTTTGATCATCGCGATCCCCGCAGTGATTTTGGCAGGTCCCCTCTATGGCATGTGGTTGGCTCCACGTATTCACGTTGGAGAGCCTGATCAGATTGCAGCTTTGTTCAAAGGACAGCTGTCGGAAGATAAATACCCAGGCTTCCTGGTTTCCATCGTGACAATTTTATTGCCAGTGGTATTAATGATGGGACGGACGGTTGCCAAAATCTGGCTAACGCCTGGTACCACTGTCTACCAAACATTGGACTTTTTCGGTGAGCCTATCATTGCCTTGGCCGTTACAGTGATCTTTGCCGTGATATTTCTTGGATGGAGTCGTGGCACGAGCCGTACTGATGTTGGTGCTATTTTACGCAAAGCATTGCCCCCGATTGCAGGCTTGTTATTGACGATTGGTGCAGGTGGTGGACTGAAGCAGACGCTCTTGTTAGCAGGTGTCAGCGATACCATCACCAAGATTGCCAATGGCACGCATATGCCTTTGATTTTACTGGCATGGTTGATTGCTGTTGCATTACGTCAGGCGACAGGCTCTGCGACAGTCGCGACAACCGCCACAGCAGGTATTGTGGCACCTTTGGCCGCTGCATTATCCGGTACACATAATTCATTAATGGCGTTAGCAATTGGCGCTGGGTCGGTCTTTTTCTGCCACGTGAATGATGCTGGTTTCTGGATGGTAAAAGAATATTTTGGACTTAACCTCAAGCAGACTTTTGCCTCATGGTCTGTGATACAGACCATTGTTTCTGTAGTAGGGCTGGGGATGACATTGCTGATGTGGGGAATCTTGGTCTGATGCTAGTGAGCGTTTCCTAAGATAGCAGTAACACTACCAGCGATAGAGAAAAGCGCGTTTCAAGTGAATGTGAAACGCGCTTTGTTCCTTGTAAAATAAAGTGACACATCATGACCATACGTGTACAGCACTCCGATTTTGATTTGGGCAAAGAGATTGCTAGTTTGCAGCAGGCGCATTCTACGGTAGGTGCCGTCGTGAGTTTTGTGGGGACCGTACGCGATATGAATGATGGTGTGACAGTACAGCAGCTGACACTGGAACATTATCCAGGCATGACAGAAAAGGCACAGGAGAGAATCGTACAAGAAGCCAAAAAATGCTGGGAAATTCATGATGCATTAGTGATCCATTGTATCGGG
>JAATGO010000074.1 GCA_015654605.1 Betaproteobacteria bacterium | reverse complement strand
GGTATCGAAGAAGCTGTAGACAGCCGAGAGCCCGCTGCCGGTCAGATCAATCAAGCAACAGGCGACAAGCTTGGTGCTGGACAAAAACTATAGCCAAATCGAAGCGAGCTGTTTGGTTGGTATGGGAGAGTCTGTTTGCGTTGCTGGATGCGGCAAGTGTACAGGAACGTCAAGGTGTTACGCCGCAAGGTAAAGCAATAAGCAATCACGCCGGATCAGCAACGACTCCAGAAGCTCGAAGCACGTATTGAGCGCCTGGAGCGGAAAAGGGCGGTTGTAAAAAGCTACCGCGCTCTTGCTGTCGGAAGGGATCGAACATAGGAAATAATTGACGGGATTTACCGTAATGATTCGGTTGATCTAGTTTGTGCAATATTGGATGAGCCACGGTCATGCTCGTATGAGTAGCGCAAGCGCAGTCAACGTAGCGACAGTCATCGTATGGCACTACGCAACCTGATGCCGTGCATTATTTCCCTTCTGGTCTGCCAGATATTCCTTGGCGTGGTGCGGAAACAATTGCTGCTAAATGGGCCTGGTGTGTCGAGACACTAGGATCACAATGGACCATTGAAAAGGTTCTCATCAGCCATGATAGTGATGAAGCAGTGATTGAATGGACGCACTGGAAGAGAAAGTCAGGTACGGCCTTGCGTGGTGACGAATGGTATATCTTCGACAAAGAAAGTGGTCTGATCAAAGAGATTCGAGCTTATTACGCATCACCGGCTGACAAAGAGGTAAAGATTAATCAGCTTGTTGAGTTCGATTATGTTGGTCGCGGTTACCACCTTGATCACACGCCGCGCTAAATTTTTATTGAACGCCACCGGATCGGTATTCCCGTTTCGGCTGAAAGAAAGATAAAAACTATGATGAGACACATCGTAATGTTTCGCCGTCTTCCTGGAGTAGAAAAACAGGTAGAACTTGAACGCAGTCTGGTTCAACGCATGAGTAATTTAAATCAACAAATCGATTTTGCGCGTGACTGGCGCGTGTCTGCCAACGAATTGGATCGGCCGATTTGCTGGGATTACGTGCTTGAACAGCGATGATCGGGTGTAACTACGTCAGCGTCAGCTGGATAGTCGTCGCACTGATGAGTGCCGCGTTTTTTGGTAAAGGTTTTGGTTCGCTGGGTTGGACAGTGGTTGCCGATATCGCACCCAAGGAAATTATTGGTATTACAGGTGGTGTGTTTAATGCCATTGGTAATGCTGGAGGCATTGTCACGCCTGTTGTCATTGGATACATTCTGGCAGAAACGGGTTCATTTAATGGGGCGCTGCTATTTGTCGGTGCGCATGGCATAGTTGCCGTGTTGTCGTACTGGTTTATTGTTGGTCGGATTGAACGTATCGATTTATCGCGACTAGATCCAAAGTTTTCTGCTGCTGCCTCTGCACAAGCCACAGCAAATTAGCTGTGTGTCATGTTGTTAGTCGAAGCGTAGGGTCAGTATAAGAAATAGCACTGTTTTGGTAAAGCAGTGCTGCTTCTACATATGAGACGTATTACATACGCGACGACAAACGGCCATTAATGACGCGAACCCTATCTCCGACGCGCCAACCTTCATTGGTTTGTGGAAAGTTATGGATACTGCCATTTTCCATACGCACCTCAACGATATAGGAGGTGCGAGCTTGTGCGTTCTTTCCAACTTCATTACCAGCATAACCACCGCCAAGAACACCTGCTACGGTAGCCAGGGTGCGTCCATTTCCATTGCCTATTTGGCTGCCTAGCACTCCACCTAGTACCGCTCCCGCTGCAATCCCTAGACCACTGGCTTTAGGCTTTGTTTGAATTGCACGTATAGCGACGACTTCACCACAGTTAGTGCACCTGCGAGTGATAGGAGCAGGGGCTGGTACAGGACGTTGTACAGTAACAGCTGCTTGTGCCAGTTGTGCAGGTGCTGTTGTTTGTGGCCGTGGTGGTGGATATGATGGTGTCGATGCTTGCTGCTGCATCGGTTCTACTTGTGTTTGTGCAACAGGACTCGCTGGTATTTGAGCAACGGGACTAGCTGGCGGGGTTTCATTGCCTTTGGATGTTGGTAATAGTCCTGTCATCGCCGCAACACCGACAAGGCAGACCAGGATGATGGCAATGGCTGCTGCAGCCAGGAGAGGGTGTATGCGACTGGTGGTTGGTGTTGCGTTTTCCATGATTTTTTCCCTTATTATTAGTAACATTGGGTCGCATTATGCGACAGGAATGTCATTACAGAAATTGTGTATTGTGTGTAAGTTGTAATCCTTTGTAAAGCCTGCTGCTTGCTAACAACACATTCTAGCGCCATGTCCCTCGAAAACAGCAGATGGAGCTGCTCCACTATACTTTTAGGCAATTATTCTTCACGGCGTAGATGAGGAAATAGAATGACGTCTCGGATGTTGGGTGAGTCGGTGAGCAACATCATGAGGCGATCAATGCCGATACCACAGCCGCCTGCTGGAGGCATGCCATATTCAAGTGCTCGTACATAGTCGGCATCGTAGTACATAGCTTCCTCATCGCCAGCATCTTTTGCAGCAACTTGCGCCTGGAAGCGAGCGGCTTGATCTTCTGCATCATTTAATTCAGAGAATCCATTCGCAATTTCACGTCCAGTGATGAAGAGTTCAAAACGTTCTGTAATACCAGGAACCGTATCAGAGGCGCGTGCCAGTGGTGAGACTTCGACAGGATAGTCGACAATATAAGTTGGATTCCATAGTTGTGACTCGGCTGTTTCTTCAAACAGTGCCAGCTGCAATGCACCCAGACCAGCGTTGGATAAAGGAGGTTGGGAAGTATTGAGACCAAATTTTTTTAATTCTTGACGCAAGAAATCGACACTTTGCAATTGTTCATCTTGATAACCGGGAGCATATTTGTGAATGGCACCAATGATGGTGAGACGGTCAAATGGTTTGCTTAGATCAAGTTCTTTCCCCTGATACGTCAAGGTTGCCGTGCCATGAGTCTCAATGGCTGCTTGGCGGATGATAGCTTCAGTAAAGCTCATCAACCATTGGTAGTCAACATAAGCGGCATAAAATTCCATCATCGTGAATTCAGGATTGTGTCGAGGGGACACGCCTTCATTACGGAAATTACGGTTGATTTCGAAAACGCGTTCAAAGCCACCAACCACCAGACGTTTAAGATACAGTTCGGGGGCGATGCGCATGAACATTTGCATATCGAGCGCATTGTGGTGAGTAATGAAGGGCTTGGCGGCTGCACCTCCAGGGATGGTATGCAGCATAGGCGTTTCCACTTCCATAAAATCGTGTTGTTCCATGAAGCGGCGAATAGCGGAGATAGCTGCTGTACGTGTTTTAAAGGTACGACGCGTGTCTTCGTTGATAATTAAGTCAACGTAACGCTGACGGTATTTGGTTTCCTGATCGGCCAGTC
>JAATGO010000275.1 GCA_015654605.1 Betaproteobacteria bacterium | reverse complement strand
CGTTACCGTTTTTGGGGTGGTAGATATTGGATATCGTCATGTCGATAATGCAGGAGTGTCAGCGCAGCAGATGGCTAGTGGTGCGAATGCACCGAGCCGAATTGGTTTTAGAGGAGTAGAGGACCTTGGTGGTGGACTGCAGGCCAATTTTGTTTTAGATGCAGCGATAAATGCTGATACAGGTGCAGGGGATCCTTCAAGATTATTCGGACGTCGTTCCACAGTGAGTCTGGTCGGTCCTTTAGGTGAGGTGCGTTTGGGGCGGGATCGTCTTCCTACCTGGACTCCGTACGTGGAATCCGATACATCTGAAGCTCTTGGTGTTTCTGATAGTTCACGTATTTATCCAGTCCTTGGTGGCGTGACGACGAAAATACGTGGTGATAATGGTGTGGCGTACTTTACACCATCAGGATTAGGTGGATTTTACGCGCACGTTTCATTGGCGCCAGGAGAAAATCTTGATGGTACGCGCTATGCAGGTGCACGCGTGGGCTATAAAAAGGCATCGCTAGATGTGACAGGTGCTTATGGTCAGACCAAGACGGTGGGCAATGCATTTAATACACTGGTTATTTTGGCTGCTTCATATGACTTCAAATTAGTAAAGATGTTTGCCGCAGTACAGAAAGTGACATGGACGACTCAGGAAAATCGTATGTATTTGTTAGGTGCGAAGATTCCTTTTGGTCAGGATGAGTTGAGATTGCAATACGCACGTTCAGATGGCCGTAAAAGTATTTCTGACCGCGATGCTGATTTCTTTGCGATCGGTTATGTCCATCCTCTTTCCAAGCGCACAGCAATATATGCGGCATTGGCGAGAACCAGTAACAAAGGGAGTGCAAACTATACGACGGCTGATATTGCTGGCGTTACCATGGCGGCAGGAGAAAAATCAACAGGGTTTGATTTGGGACTGCGCCACCGATTTTAAGAGGCAGAAGACCATCGAATAGATAAGGCGCGATTCTTGCATATAGGGGAAGCATGAATCTTCGTTTTTTAGAAACCTTTGTTTGGGTCGCGCGATTGCATAGTTTTACACTCGCAGCACAGCGCGTACATGCAACTCAAGCGGCCGTATCGGAACGTATCGCATCACTTGAGCGGGATCTCGGTGTCCGGCTGTTTGAACGTGGTAAGCGGGATGTCGTACTGACGGAAAATGGGAAATTGGCGCTTGCTGAAGCAGAAATTATTTTGCAGCGCTATCAACGTCTCAAAATACGGTTGGTATCTGGTGAAGGACGCACAGGATCGGTGCGTTTGAGTGTAAGTGGCACCATAGTGCATTCATTTTTGCCAGATATTTTGCAACGCATACAAGAGGAATATCCGCGTGTCAATATTGACTTGATTACTGCCGGATCAACTGTAAAAGCGATATCAAGTCTCTTGGATAATCATATTGACCTAGCATTGTTGATGGGGCCAGTTGAACATGAAAACGTGGTCAATTTTGACCTTTGTCATTTTGCGACACGTTGGATCAGTAGTCCAGAACTCATCACAGCTGAGACACCATTGGACGTGATGGATCTTGCACGCTTCCCCATTCTTTCTTTTTCTGCGGATTCCATACCCCATCAGTTTGTGAAGGATATTTTTAAGAATTGTAGCGCTGACACTACCCAGATTTATCCTTCCCAGTCGCTGGCGTTATCGATACGACTAGCAATGAATGGGCGTGGAGTCGCCTTATTGCCACCAGCAACTGTTGCTCGGGAGCTCGCAGACGGCTCATTACGTATTATTCCGGTACAACAGGAGCCTTTGTCACTGCGTTTTACTGCGACCACATTACGTTCAGACATGCAGTCACTAGGAATACGCTTCGCAGAATTAGCCAGTATTGTTGCTGCAGATTATTGCAGCAAGAACGATCCTGGTTTTACTTGGTTATAGATGGTGGAATAGGTAGAGATGAAGAGTTTCCTGAGCATCGCACAAAAAAATCTGTTAGTTGTACAAGGTTTTTTAGTTGGATTTTCTACATGCTTCCGACTAATCTTGTGACATTGTTCCTCGGGAGATAGAAGTGAAAATCGCAGTTATCCAACTGAATACGGATGCCGAAAAATCGGTAAACCTGGAAAGTGCAAGTCGATTAATTCGCTCGGTGGTAGCTGCGGAAAAGCCAGAGCTGATCATACTGCCAGAGTTTTTTATTTGTATGACTGGCAATCCAGCAGGCCAACAGGCTAGTGCTGAGAGTGTGCCGGATGGGCCAACTTGTCGTGCAATGTCCGCATTGGCGCGAGAGTTATCTGTGGCCATTCATGCCGGCACCATCATTGAGCGTAATGGTGATCGTTTCCATAATACAGCTGTCGCTTTTGGCGCAGATGGAGAAGTGCTTGCCATCTATCGCAAAATTCACATGTTTGATGTGAATGTGCCAGGGGGAATGCGGATTATGGAGTCTGAAATGGTATCCGCAGGTGACCAGATTGTGACATATCAACTGGGGGGATTGACCATCGGATGTGCTATCTGCTATGACTTGCGTTTTCCCGAGCTGTTTCGTGCATTGCGTGATGCCGGGGCTGACGTCATCGTACTTCCCTCCGCATTTACATTGCAGACTGGCAAGGATCATTGGGAACCATTGATTCGCGCCAGAGCAATCGAAACACAGGTCTACCTTGCTGCTTCAGCTCAGGCTGGATCGCATGCCAATGGTAAAAAAACCTGCTGGGGGCATTCCATGATTGTCGATCCATGGGGTTGTGTCATATCACAAGCATCCGATGGGCTTGGCTGGGCTGTTGGCACTGTCGATAGAAATTATTTACAACGCACGCGCCGCAATTTGCCAGTGCATCAACATCACATCTTAACTTAACCACGATAATGAATACTTTATCTCATACTTTGCCTTTAATGACGTCTCGTCGCTACACTCCTATCACAGATGCTAGTGCTTGGAAAAGTAAGGAAATGCAAGACAGTAAAGAATGGTTATACCATTTTACGAAGGAGGATATCGCAGACATTGATCATGCTTTGGTGCAGTGGCATAAGCGTGGATTAACACGCGAACAGATGCAGAAATCAGATTTTTATTTACCTAACATGGCGGCTACGTTAGATACGATGGCAAAAGACGTGGAGTCGGGACGAGGTTTTTTTTTGTTACGAGGATTGCCGCTTGAGCGTTGGAGCAGTGAGGATGCGAATCTCGCTTACTGGGGACTTTCTCTTTATTTGGGACAGCCGACATCCCAGAATGCCGCTGGCGATACGCTTGTTTCAGTAGCTGATGGTGGCATACCCAAGACAGACATTAATTGGCGTGCTTATTATGGTAATGCACAACTTCATTTCCATTCTGATTTTACCGACGTTGTTGGTTTGATGTGTATACGTCCAGCTAAGCGTGGAGGTGTTAGCTGAATTATAAGCGCGATGACAATTTTTAATACTTTACTAGAAGAGTCGCCAGAGTTTATTGATGTATTTTATGAAGGTTTCCATTTTGATCGAAAAGGAGAGGAGCCTTCTGGGGTGCCAGTTGTGACGGCAGAACCTATTCCTATGTTGAGTTGGTACAAAGATCGCCTCAGCTTCCGTTTTATTCCTGCTTTCGCCGAAGCCGCGGCACGTAGACGTGGTGTGCCATTAACCCCTTTGCAGGTAGCTGCCATTAAAAAGGTGGATGAGATTGGTAATCGTCCTGAGTTGCATTTTGATATGGATTTCCAGGTCGGAGATATCCAGTTTCTCAATAACTACACGGTACATCACTCGCGTACGGAATTTGAAGATGATGATGTTCCTGAGAAAAAACGTCTTCTTAAACGTATCTGGCTGTGTACCACCTTAGGCAGACCATTGGCACCGGATTTCGGCGATTTGTATGGTCCAGGTTCTGCGCGTTTGGGGGTACCTCCTTCTTTGTCACGTGCTATTAGCAAATAACACAGTTCGCATCCATTCCATTTTTTAGTCGAGGATTTCCATGCAAGGTCTGATTCAGAAACCAATAGTACCGGGCAGGCGCTCTTTTCTTGTCAGTAGTTCTTGTGCCGCTTTGCTTGGAATATCAGGTTTTCCCGGACTGGCACGTGCAGCAGAATCCGATACGCTCATTTTTGGACTGTCTAGTTTTCCCAATAGCTTGTCGCCATTCCAGAATATTGGTGCAGCAGCAGGTACTGTCAAGTTGCAGATATTTCGAGGACTACTTAGCTATGATGCCAATGGCCGCTTACAAGCAGAAGTTGCCAAAAGCTTTAAACAGGAAAAACCACATATCTGGAGCTTTACTTTACGTGAGAATGCCATCTTTCATAATGGTGATCCG
>JAATGO010000014.1 GCA_015654605.1 Betaproteobacteria bacterium | reverse complement strand
GCGGGTCCCCAATCAATGAACGCCTACCACATTAGCGAATGGACGGATTGCTAGTCGGTAGTGGTTCGGGAAAATTGTTAGTCGATAATAAGCGTCAAAGAATTTATCGTCGAATTCAGTTTTAACTACTGTAATTTAATATAGTGAGTTCATGTTAAGAAAACTGGACGCTAAGCTGAATTTTGGCAAAAGGCGACAAATGCTTAATTCGCTAATTTCGATAGTCGAATGCAAACCGCGAGGTCAAATTACCTTTGTCTTGCTAACCTACCAACGGTAATTTACCCGACATTCAGCTATTAACATTATTTTGTGCTATTTCATACTCGCTGGTAAGCGACGCCCAGTCTGCGGGAACAGGTGCAATCGCCTTAGAAAGCGGCAACAGGCCGCTTTCTAAACCACTATGCTGCCGTGAACAGCCTTCAGACTGGCTATCAACAACCAATATCGCGTCCTTGTGGATGCCGGCATGCGACATCCTAGGGTCAGCGCGCATCATGTAGGGTGCGGCTTTGCACTGGATGCACAGCTCGTCCAGGCTGAACGGTGCGTCTACATAGCCCTGGCAGGGAGAAGGGAAACCCATAACCATCACCCAAAATACTGTTGTTTTATACAGTATATGCGTGTTAAGTTGAGGTTGGGTAGCGAAGCGAGGCCGGAAAATCGTCGGGCCTTAAGAGCCGTAATGATTTAGTGGGTGAATAGGTTGATGTTCTCAATGAAAAAAACCCATCTTTGCCCGAACGCCTACCTCGATGCAAAGGTGAAAATATCGTTTGTTTGTCGATGGTTAACCTAATAAGGAAGACATTATGCCGGGTAATCCTCTTTTAGATACCAACAATCTGTCCGATGTTAGCGACACAGCAATTGCGCGAGAAAATTTAGATGTATATGACAAGGAGGCGGTTAGCAACTTACTGGATACAGCCATATCAGAATCACTGGCTTATCGACAAGATACGTCTCTTCTTGTGATGGATGTGCGCGATAAAGCGAAGTATTTGCCAACCGTTCGAGAAATGGTTAATAACCTAGATCAGACCATTGACATCGGTCCTTACATGATTGCTGCCATGAAGCTTGGGAATGCGGTTCTTGGCGGCGGCGGTGCAAACTACAGGTCCCGGGTATTTTCACTACAAAGCGCGGTGCAATTACCGGGCAACCCACTTCGTGGTAATGGCTGGGCCGATTTTATTCGGTATGATTCAGACACGGCATCCATGGCTATGGCTTCAGGAACGGTTTTAGAAAACATACTTATATCGGCGAGCCTAATGCCTGGAGGGTTAGACGGCATAATAACGATGGCTCGTGTTAACCGCGTTACCCTGAATCAGATTCGTATTAACAATGCCACCGGTAATGCATTTGCTTTCGATGTAACACAAAATACCATTTTACGGGGTTGCTTTGTAAATTACGGCACTAAACATGCTTACCATATTGGCGGCGCGGAGAATCTAGTTCTCGATCATTGTAACTCAAATCAAAATAGTGCCAGCGCTACAGATGGAACGCAAAGTAATGCGGATAGTCGTGGTATCTGGTTGGGGCTTTCTAAAGATGGCACGACAAAACCACGGCAGGTTCATATTCTTTACGGAATATTTGAGCGCGGTAGCGGTGATTATCAAGTTGAAATTACTGCATCTTCGGGGATATCTTTTTATCGCACGGAGATTAATGGCGGAATTTTAGCGAGTGTAAAATTGTCAAACGCTGATGGTTCTGTGACTTTCGACAATGTCTCTTTCACTCGTAACCAAAATGATGGGATGGTAGTGGCAGCCGCTCCCCAGGCTGCCTCATACCGCGTAATTGGTACACTGAATGTTTCAGGCGGTGGTGGAAGAGTACCAAGTTCCTTATTTGGAGGCGATCCAATATTTGACGAATATCCATGGCGTCCATTCATCAAAACGAATTTTTCAAACGGTAAATTAGGGGGATGGTCCCAAAGAGGGTCTAGCGCCTCCACGCTTGTCCAATTTGATATACCCACAAAAGCATTATATATATCTACCGCTGTGTATAATGAGGGGATGCAGGCACAGCCTTATATTTCAGGTTTCGAACCATCAATAGACATGACAGGACGAACTGGAAGGTTAAGAATATATTGCAAAAAAACAGGAAGCCAGGCGCCAAGAGTACTTGCTCTCACTACAACTCAAGTCTCATTGAGCTATAATGGTGCATCGATTGACACAACATTAAAAAATGGACTCAATGAGTTTATTTTCGATTTACCGGCTGGATTGATTGGTTTTAGATTTACTGGTACCACTGATAATCTGCAACGTGAAGCATGGATAACAGATATTGAATGCGTTTGGCGATAAGCTATATTTTAACAAAATATAATATTCTAACCAACGTGATATTACCGGACTCATTATCAGTAAATGGCCGAACTATTTCATTATAAGGCGCGTCTCAAAAACCGGCGCGCCGGTTTGATGGCCATCGGATGATTCGATATAGTGCGCGAGTGCTTCCACAGGGCCAGGGATGGCCCGACCCGTCAATCGAAAACCTCTTGCTGAGGTGGCTCCACATAATGTTTATCATTTAATGTCGTCATCGCCAATAACTCCTCCCAATGTTTAGCAGGGAATTGCGGCGCACTCAGAATGAACTGCCTCAACCTTAAATTCGCTACGAAACTTGCGGCGCACAACTGGATTATCAAAAGCGGCTATCCGCGCCTCAGGACATGGGCGGATGGGAGGGTATCCTGATGGTCCAGCGCTATGCCCATTTAGCGCCAAATCATTTGACGCAGAACGCGCTTAAAATTGACTCGTTTTTGAATGGCAATGGCACATATATGGCACAAAGGGGAAAATATTGAGGTCGCCAAGGCAGCATAACCCATTGATTTCACTGGTGCCGATAATAGGAGTCGAACCTACGACCTTCGCATTACGAATGCGCTGCTCTACCAACTGAGCTATATCGGCATGATGAGGCTGTGTCATGCGGGATGAATCTCGGGGGGACACGTTATGCAAAAGCGGTTAAAGAG
>JAATGO010000066.1 GCA_015654605.1 Betaproteobacteria bacterium | reverse complement strand
CTGGCACTTGGTTTGCGTACAGCGGATATTCAGGAGGCGGGTTGCCGTCAGGTTGGTACCCGCGAAATGGGTGATGCTGTAGTAGCGGCCATCGAAAAATAATAGGTCGTTGACCGTTCCATCATCACGATGGCCATCTCTTGGCTACTTACTGCAACCACCATCTCTATAAGAGACGCTCATGATCCATTCTACTTTATCGGATGTGACGCAGCCTCGCGCGTCCGACGCACTACCAACGGCTGCATCAACTGTCGCTGCACTATCGTTTGAAAACGTCAGCTGTACTTTTTCACGTGGCGCAAAAGAAGATAGCCAGACAGTCGTTAACAGGGCTTCTTTGTCGGTGGCTCCTGGCGAATTTGTTTCTGTAGTTGGCCCAACGGGCTGTGGAAAGTCAACGCTACTGAATATGGCAGCCGGTCTATTGTTTCCATCTGCCGGTAGAGTTCTCAGCTTTGGCAAAGAAATTACCGACATTAATCGAAATGCAACTTACCTGTTTCAAGGGGAAGCATTGATGCCATGGAGACGTGCGATTGATAATATTTCAGCAGGTCTTCAATTTGCCAATGTACCACCGAAAGAAGCTGCAGAACAGGCAAAAATATGGCTTGATCGTGTCGGATTAAGTCGACATGGTCACAAGTTCCCCTATGAAATGTCTGGAGGTATGAGAAAACGTGTTGCGATGGCGCAGGCGCTCATTCTGGATCCTCCCATCATTCTGATGGATGAGCCGTTTAGCGCACTCGACATTCAAACACGTCAATTGATGGAGTCGGAATTACTTGCCTTGTGGCAGTCCAATCGAAAATCAGTGCTGTTTATTACGCATGACCTGGATGAAGCGATTGCATTATCAGATCGCGTTATCGTGTTATCGGCAGGACCAGGTACCCGTCCGATTGCTGAGTTTTCGATCGACTTGCCACGTCCACGGGAAGTTTCTGAAATCCGTAATACAGAACGGTTCGTCAAACTGCATACTCAGATTTGGGACGTTCTTCGCAATGAGGTGCTAAAAGGCTATGAACAAAGCAAACACTAAATTAATGGGACAGGCCCCGGGCAGTGTAGCATCCATTGTTACCTCCAATGCCAAACCAGCACGACGTGAACATAGCACTCACAATTTGATGTGGTTATGGAGATTATTACTGTTGGCAGCCATATTGGGTGTTTGGCAGATGTTGGTAAGTCTTGGGATATTGCCAGTATTTTTTTTCGGTGATCCGGGACCAGTATTTGTGCAAGTATGGCGCTGGTTTCAGAGTGGAGAGATTTGGCCGCATTTGGGGGTGACCTTAATTGAAACATTACTGTCCTTTATTGTTGGGATGGTGACAGCGGTCGCATGTGGTTTGCTGCTGTCGCTCAATGATTTTCTTGCACGCTTGTTAGATCCTTTCATCAAGGCTGCCAATGCTGCGCCACGTGTCATCTTCGCACCGATTTTTGCATTATGGTTCGGGCTTGGCATTTGGTCAAAGGTTGCTCTGGGAACGACACTGGTGTTTTTCATTGTCTTCTTCAATGTGTTTCAAGGTGTACGGGAAGTGAGTCCTGTTATTCTTTCCAATGTCCGTATGTTGGGAGCAAATCGTAGACAATTATTACGTTATGTATATCTGCCATCAGCAGCAAGCTGGATGTTCTCGAGTCTACATAATGCAGTGGGTATGGCTTTTGTTGGCGCGGTGGTGGGTGAGTATCTTGGTTCAGCTCGCGGTATTGGTTATCTGATTCTCGAAGCAGAAGGCACATTCAACATTAATGCAGTGATTGCCGGAATTGTTGTGCTGACGATATTCGCACTGTTGATCGATACTTTGGTAACACGCATCGAACGGCGTTTGTTGGTCTGGCAGCCGAGCAATGGTGCAGTGGAAAAAGCACGTGCAGAAACATAGGAGGATAGCGTGTCGGAAACAGTGAAAAGAACCTTATTCGATAAGATATGGCGCCAACATGAAGTTGTGCTTGATGATACTGGACAAAGTCTCTTATATATCGACCGCAATTTGATTCATGAAGGCTCACGTAATCCGTTTCAGGTATTGTCAGCCAAGAAGTTATCTGTGCGCAGACCAGATCGTACATTTGCAACTCCCGATCATTATGCGCCAACCTTAGGTCGTACGCTGGCAGACGTGGATGGAGATGAACGACGCAATATGGTGGCATCTCTGACAGAAAATACCAGGCGCGAAGGTATTACGATGTTTGGTATGGACGACCCACGTCACGGTATTACTCATGTCGTAGGGCCGGAACAGGGATTGAGTCT
>JAATGO010000428.1 GCA_015654605.1 Betaproteobacteria bacterium | reverse complement strand
TATCAGTGTGACAGTCACTTCCCGTGACGAAGTCAAGAAACGCTTGAAGCTGGCTTGCCTGTGCGTCAATCAGGATGGTGCCACAGTCATTTCCGGCGAGGCAGATGTCATTGCTCCCACTGAGCAAATTACACGTCCTCGCACGACCTTACCTGAAGTACGACTGCACTCTGCTGATAATAATGGCTCACAGATATTACTGGAGCATGCACGCAAGCTTGGGAAAATCACGACGGCAGTCGTTCATCCCTGTGACGCCGTCAGCCTATCGTCAGTACTTGATGCGCAAGTCGCAGGATTAATCGACCCTATTCTCGTGGCACCACGTGCCAAGTTGCAGGCAGTAGCAGAAGCTGCCGGGCTGAATATCTCTGCTCTGCGCATCGAAGACGTCCCACACAGTCATGCCGCCGCAGCAAGAGCGGTCGAACTAGCCATGCAAGGCAAAGTCGGACTGCTCATGAAAGGTAGTTTGCACACGGATGAACTGATGGCGGCAGTCGTCGGTTGCCCGGCACTGCGTACTAAACGCCGTATCAGCCATTGTTTCCTGATGCAAACACCCTCTTATCCGCGTCCCTTCATCATCACTGATGCCGCCGTCAATATCATGCCAACGCTGGAAGAAAAAGCTGACATTATCCGCAATGCCATAGACCTGGCACATGCCATTGGCGTGATCACACCGCGTGTTGCCATTCTGGCCGCAGTGGAGACTGTCAATCCTCACATGCCAGCTACCTTGGATGCAGCGGTCTTGTGTAAGATGGCTGATCGTGGCCAAATCACTGGCGCCATACTGGATGGTCCCCTTGCATTTGATAATGCCGTCTCAGCAACCGCAGCGCGTATCAAAGGTATCATCTCTGACGTTGCTGGCCAAGCCGACATTCTGGTGGTGCCTGATCTCGAAAGCGGCAACATGCTGGCCAAAAAGTTAGAATACCTGGGAGATGCTGCCAGTGCTGGTGTCGTGTTAGGTGCAAGATTACCCATCGTACTCACCAGCCGTGCCGATTCGCGTGAATCCCGTATTGCCTCCTGTGCTGTAGCACTCTTGCTAGCGCACTATTATTCGGATAACCCATTATGAACAACCTAATTCTGGTACTCAACTGTGGTTCATCAAGTATTAAATTTGCTTTGTTCGAGGCAGACACTCTACCACCTTTACCGCGACAACCGATCTGGTTTGGTAAAGCAGATGATGTCGGTGGTAAACATCCTCTCCTGGATGTCAATGGAGAGCTCTCTACGACCTTATCGCCAAATGTTGACAAGCCGTATCATGAGGCACTAGTGGCGATCCATACCGCAGTAGAAGCGTATCTGCACCAACGACAAGGCCACTTGGTCGCAATTGCACATCGCGTGGTACATGGCGGAGCTAAATACTTTGAACCTGTACGCGTCGATGCTAGCGTACTAGCTGATCTACGAGATTACATTCCATTAGCCCCCTTACACCAGCCATTTGCACTGGAAGCGATTGAAGCGTTATTGGCGTCAAGGCCAGACCTAACACAAGTCGCCTGCTTTGATACCGCCTTTCATCACACACTTCCACGTGTTGAGAAAATGCTGCCACTACCACATGCACTATGGGAAAATGGCCTGCGTCGCTACGGTTTCCATGGGCTATCTTATGAATACCAATCGCTGGCACTACCAGAAAGACATGGTTCAGTGGCAAATGGCCGTACTATCGTGGCACATCTTGGTAGTGGAGCCAGCCTATGCGCCATGCAAAATCTGCGCAGCGTAGCAACCACGATGGGATTTTCTGCGTTGGATGGACTCATGATGGGCACCCGTTGTGGTGCGCTTGATCCTGGAGCCGTACTCTATCTGATGGAAATCAAGAAACTTTCGTTACATGATGTGGGACAGTTGCTGTACCACGATTCTGGTCTACTAGGGGTCTCTGGCCTATCTTCCGATCCAAGAATTCTGTTAGAACAGGAAACAAACAATCAACGGGTACAAGATGCACTAGATTTGTACGTGCGACGCATTGTTCGTGAAATTGGCGCATTGGTTGCCGTATTAGGAGGCCTGGATATGCTAGTGTTTACTGCAGGCATTGGTGAGCACAACGATGAAATTCGCAAACGTATCTGCCTGGGACTACATTTTTTAGGTATCGAACTCGATCCTGCTGCCAATGCCAGTCATGCTCCCGTCATTTCCACTTCATCAAGTCATCTTTTGGTGGCAGTAGAACCAACCAATGAAGAATGGATTGCAGCCAGCCATACGCATGCCTTGCTGACCGATGCAGACAAGATCAAATCGATTTCTCACTAAATCGCTACCTAAACCCGATCATGTCACTGCATTCCTCATCATTCTCATTTTACAAACCACTTTTTATTTCACCTCTGACGAAATAAAGGAGTCATGTATGTATAAAACTATCCTCCTCCCCATCGATGGCAGCACTGGCTCCTCCTATGCCATTTCCGAGGCTGCTACACTCGCACAAATGAGCGGAGCATCTATCCATCTACTCCATGTCATCGACATGGCTGCCTATACCAGCGGGTTTGAACTTCCAGAAGTCTACGCCACATATACGCGACCACTGGCACTGCAGGATGGAAATGCCTTGCTTGCTAAAGTACGCACACAGTTGGAAGCCAACGGTGCAAGAGTAGAGACGGAGCTGGTGGAAAGTAGCGGTGAGCGCGTCGCCACTATTATCACCAGCCATGCTACAGCATGTCATGCTGATATCATTGTACTGGGAACACACGGTCGTCGTGGCATGGGACGTATGCTCATTGGCAGCGACGCAGAACAGGTGGCACGTACATCACCTGTTCCCGTCATGTTGGTGCGGGCACCAAGTACACCCGCTTGATCACATAACAGGTTTCACCATTTTTTATACGGTTTGACATGTGTATCATACACACCAAGAACCATCACATTATTGTTTTTATATTTAAAGACCAAACGCCAGGCTCCGGCTCCCTGATTACTGCTTCCCTCTTCCCATGGAGCCAGTGGGCGCGAGTACATCTTTTTTTCATTGATACCAAAATGCAAATTGATAAATGACTCTTCTTTCTCTCCT
>JAATGO010000185.1 GCA_015654605.1 Betaproteobacteria bacterium | reverse complement strand
TGGCACATTACTGAGGGCACAGACGGAATTATCATTGTTGGCACCACAGGCGAGTCGCCAACGGTAACTGTGGACGAGCACTGTGAGTTGATTAAAGTCGCGGTTGAGCATGCGGCAGGACGCATTCCAGTGATTGCTGGTACAGGCGGTAACTCAACAGCAGAAGCAATAGAACTGACTGAATACGCTAAAAAAGTAGGGGCGGATGGATCTCTGCAAGTCGTACCGTACTATAACAGGCCTTCTCAAGAGGGCATGTATCTGCATTTCCGTAAAATCGCCGAATCGGTGGATTTGCCACTCATTTTATACAATGTCCCGGGGCGTACCGTTGCCGACATGAGCAATGAAACGATTTTGCGTTTGGCACAAGTCCCAGGAATTAAAGGCGTGAAAGATGCCACCGGGAACATCGCCCGTGGAACTGACCTGATTCGCCTGGCGCCAAAGTCGTTTGCTATTTATTCTGGTGATGATGTGACTGCGATTGCACTGATGCTCTATGGTGGCAACGGTAATATTTCTGTGACTGCCAATGTCGCACCACGTGCCATGCATGAGTTGTGCATGGCGGCTATCGGTGGGAATGTCGCACGAGCAGTAGAATTGAATAATCAATTATTACCGCTGCATACCAAATTATTTGTTGAACCGAATCCAGTGCCGCTGAAATGGGCGATGACTGAATTGGGCCTGATCGAATCCGGAATGCGTTTGCCACTCGCGCCACTTAATGCCATGTGGCATGATACGGTTCGTAACGCTTTGCGTGAGTCTGGTATATTAAAATAACGAATTAACGAACGAATGTCTGTATTTTCCTTTGAACCTTGAACTCGCTAGTAACGATATGATTATCCGTAAGAACGTCTACTCTGCTTCACGTAAGTTTTCGCAACAAGGTATTATTGTTTATCTGCTGTTAGTTGGTTTGGCAGGGTGTACTTCCGTTGGCAACTTAATGGAGGGTGATCATATTGATTACAAAAGTGCTGATAAGGTCACAGCTCCAAGATTGGATGTGCAGCCTGACCTGACGCAGTTGCAGCGAGATAATCGGTACGCCATACCCGAGGCAAACAAAGGGGTGGCAACCGCATCAGGATATAACCTGGAGCAATCAACTCGCTCTTCTACCCAGGTCGATACGGTTGCGCCGCAGAAAACTGGCGATGTCCATATTGAGCGTGACGGTAGTCAGCGCTGGCTGGTTGTTAATCAGCCGCCTGAAAAATTATGGCCAGTGATCAAGGAATTTTGGCAGGACAATGGTTTTATCGTGAATGTTGAGTCACCTGAAACAGGCGTGATGGAAACAGACTGGGCTGAAAATCGAGCCAAAATTCCACAAGATTTTATTCGTAATACCTTAGGGAAAGTGTTCGATTCTCTATATTCAACAGGTGAGCGCGACAAGTTCCGTACGCGTTTGGAGCGAACACCTAGCGGTGGCACAGAGATATTTATTAGCCATCGTGGCGCAGAAGAGGTATTGACCGGGTCTGCCAAAGAAACATCCGTATGGACTGCACGTCCTACTGATCCGGTTCTGGAAGCGGAGTTTTTGTCACGACTCATGGTTCGTCTCGGTGCTGACGAAACAAAAGCCAAGGCTGCTGTGGCGAACGAACCTACATACCAGGCACGTTCCAGACTGCTCAAAGCAGCTACCGGATCAAGTGTGCAGGTAGATGAAGGCTTTGATCGTGCATGGCGCCGTGTTGGGCTAGCTCTTGATCGTGTCGGGTTCACTGTAGAGGATCGCGATCGTTCACAGGGAGTTTATTTTGTGCGCTATGTTGATCAGAATGAGGATGCGAAGAGCAAGGAATCAGAAGGATTCTTCTCTCGGATTTTCTCTAGTTCCAAAGATAAGGACAAAACAGCAGCGCGTTATCGCATTGTTGTGAAAGGCAGTGGTGACAATAGCAGTGCGATTACCGTGCAGAATAACGATGGTAAAGAAGAAGTATCTGCAACGGCTGATCGCATTTTGACATTGTTGAACGACCAGTTGAAATGATGGAAAAGGTAGTAAGCGCTACCATGCTATTTTTTAACCTGTAATCTTTGTTTTCACGAGGCCATTGTTGAAATTCGCAAGTCTCGGCAGTGGTAGTGAAGGCAATGCCTTACTTATTTCAGCAGCATCTGGCATGACGCGTACTACGGTCATGCTGGATTGTGGATTTACTTTACGAGAAACTGAAAAGCGTCTCGCTCGGCTTCACATATCTCCTTCTGATATCGCAGGTATTGTTGTCACGCATGAGCATCAGGATCATGTCAGCGGCGTGTTTACATTGGCGCGTCGTTATCGAATTCCTGTTTGGCTAACGTTTGGCACATATCAGGCCGTTGCCAACAAGTGCGAAGGTGTCGCTCTGCATTTTTGTCGAGATGGAGATGCCTTATCCATTGGTGATTTATTATTTTCCCCTTATACAGTGCCCCATGATGCACGGGAGCCAGTGCAATATGTTGTCAGTGATGGGCAGCACAAACTTGGCATATTAACGGACGCAGGTCAATCTACTTCACATTTGCTGCACGCACTGAATGGTTGTGATGCACTGATGCTTGAGTGTAATCATGATCGTGCCATGCTGGCAGGATCATCTTACCCATTCTCATTGAAACGGCGTATTGGTGGGGTATATGGACATTTGGCGAATGAGACCAGTGCAGAAATTCTGGCCGCACTTGATCAGAGTCGGTTAAAGCGTGTGGTAGGGGCACATCTAAGTCAGCAAAACAATACGCCTGCACTCGCATTGGTCGCGCTCCAGGGAGTGGTACAAGAGAGGACGGAAGTCATGGTAGCATGTCAGGAAAAAGGATTTGACTGGCTGAATGTGTAATATGGCAGTTCGAGTCTCAATACTTAAGGCTTGGCGAGCTGATGCAGTTCTGTCTGAGTATCAATGTCCATCCAAATGCCTGGATCGAGAACCTCCACATCGGTAACAGGATAGTTTGCCAACAGAGACCGCGCGCCCTGATCTCCAGAGATATGAAGAAGTTCATCTAAGTGTAATCGAGAGAATCCGACAGGGTGACCGCGTTTCTGATGTGTCGAAGGGGTAACGATATCGGCTCCGTTGACCATTGCCGATACTATTTTCTGGATGGTGCCAATGCTTACGAACGGCATATCTGCTAGAGCGATGAGCCAGCCAGATGCATGTACGCTTTGCAAAATACCATGTTTCAATGAAGTACTCATTCCTTTATCTGCTATCGCTCCACATACAGATACCTCACATCCAACATGACGTAGCTTATTTGCAAGCAGGCCTTCTTCTCTGACGATAGCCAATACTGGCAGGACTTCTAGAAGTGTACGTGCAGTGTGTTCAGCGACACTGTCGCTTGTTCCTTTCATTGTTGCAAGCAATTTATTATGCCGCCCTGTGCGATCAAAGCGTGTACCACGGCCTGCGGCTAGCAGAAGTGCTTGTATATAATGACCAGAGGTTGTCGACATTGTGTTTGCCATGCCTTTTACTGTATCAAACGAAGAACAAAGCAGTTAGTACTTTTCTTGGTATGTCATATATTCCGATTATGATGTGGCAGTTGTTTTTTTCTGTTGCCGTTTGGCTGAGGGATTAGTGTCAGCAGTGGCTTTGCTACCATTATCCATCAACAGGTTTGTCATGATGTCTGCAATGGAGCCAATATCACGCAAGTCTCCTAAATGTTGATTAATGACAAATCCATCGAAGGCCATCCAGATGATGTGAGCAAGCAGATCGTCTCGAGTTAGGTGAGCCTGTTGTTCTGGCAGACATTCCGTAATTAATGCAGTGAGAAAGCTTTCTACTTCAATCAGTAATGTATTGGGTTTTTCCATGCCTTTAGGGGCAACAGCCAAAGCTTCTATTAATGCATTGGCGAAAGAATGGTCTGCTGCGGGAATGTCGCTCCATAAACCGATAAAGATGCGGCGCAGCCGCGATTTTGGTGTGCGGAATTTTCGTACCGATTCTGTTAGAGCCGTAAGTTGTTGCTCTAGCCAGGGTTGATAGATCTCATACAGGATCGATAGCTTTGAATCGAAATACACGTAGAGATTGGCAACAGTCATATTCGAGGCTCGTGCAATCTCCGCCATTGTCGTCGGTGTGTACCCCTTACGCGAAAAAAGATCAAATGCCGACTCCAGGATTGCTTCGCGCATGCCGCTTTTCTTGATTTGTGCCACGGGTCCTCTTTTTAAAAATACAGACGATTTTTCGGTCGCTGGTTTTTGAGATTCCTTGAGCTATATGTAGCAGAGAAGTATAGCTCTTTATTATTGACAACCAGCACTTATTGCAATTTTCGCGTTATCAGAGCGTGATGGATTCACGGCAATATCATCTGATACAACTACGTATGCATGTGATGAATTTTAGCATGCATCGTTGTTTTTGTGTCGCAGGGAGGGAGACATTCTGCAGCACTAAATGAGTGAATATAATTAATTGCATTCGTTAATAGGTCATTTTTTGGTGCGAAATAGCTTTTTTTGATGATATTCGTGAATATTGTGGTGCACCTTCTGCAGTATGAAATAGATATTGATTTCCTGAATAAAAATCATGTAATGATATCAATCAAAAACGCTTGACATTCGATTTTGCAGAATACAGAATGATATTCGTTATTGAGTGATTATGTCCTTCAGTTCTTTTTCATAAAGAGTCTAGCTATCTATCAATGAGAGAAGCCATGAATAAAGTCATCAAGTTGCATCTGCATGATCGCTACCCTGAATTAGGCAAGGGTCCGGTATCTGTTGATCCCTATATCTCCAGTTCTTATTATGACAAAGAGCAAGCAAAGATTTTCAAGAAAACTTGGTTGCATGTAGGGCGTGTTGAAGAAATTCCTAAAGCGGGGGATTTTTTCGTCAAGGATCTGGATGCATGTGAAGCCTCCATTATCGTAGTGCGTGATAAGAAAGGAGTCGTAAATGCAATGCACAATGTGTGTTCTCATCGCATGAATCAGATTGTTTATGAAAAGCGTGGACAGGTACGTAAGTTTTTTTGTAAGTTCCACGGCTGGGCTTATGATTTAGAAGGCAATCTGACTGGTGTTCCAGAAGAGGAATCATTTTTCGATCTGGAGAAGTGCAATCATGGCCTATCACGTGTGGCTTGTGATGTATGGCAGGGATTCATTTTTATCAATATGGATCCAGAACCAGAGTTATCACTGACAGATTTCATGCGCCCAATGTTTGCTGATATTGAAGGATACCCATTCGATAAAATTACCACAGGTTTTTCCTGGAGCACAGTAGTCAACTGTAATTGGAAATTGGCATTGGATGCATTTCAGGAAGCATATCACGTTGCTTATGTCCATGGACATTCCATTGCTGATGCGATTGATACGACAGATGGAGGATCGATGCCACCATTGGATGCGCTATGTGGCGAATTCCATCGTCGTTTATCGATTGCAGGTAACCCAAAATCTGTCTATGGTAATCCTAATGCAGTAACTGCCGGTGGTGAGGCTGCGAAAGAAGCAATTACTTCTTCATCTACCTCCAAGCCAATTGCGGCTGCAGCATTACGTGCCGGTGTTGGTGCTGCCAGTTATCACTTTCGTAAGGAGGATTTGCCTAAAGGGATGAATTGGACAGGACATCCAAACTGGTTATTCGATATCAATGTGGTCTTCCCGGATTTTTACCTTTCTTTACGTCCGAATTATTTTCAAGCTTATAACTTCCGGCCTCTATCGCAAGGCAAGACATTATTGGAGGCACGTGTCTATTATCCAGAGATGAATACGGCAGGTGGCCGTTTTTATTTGGAATATATGAAAGTCGCTTTACGCGATGTATTGCTGGAAGATTTAAGTACGTTGGAGCGGACACAGACTGCTGTGCAGACTGGAGTAAAGAAAGAAATGTTGCTACAGGACTATGAATTACTGGTGCGTCATGGAGCACATGTAGTAGATCGTATCGTGCAAGATGAAACAAAGGCTTGAGAGAATGATGACAAAAATTGATCACCAACATGGCGAACCGAAGTCTGTACTTCCTCCACAATTTACACATCTGACACCTTTCCTTCGTTGGAGTCTGGCGACAGAGACCGAGCGTAACCGTCTGCGTAACACCAGTGAAATGCGAGATATTATTGCTTTTAAAGATGCCATGCTTGCAGATGTTGACGCAATCGTTTCCTGGTTAAACACTTTTCCACTCAGTGCCATGCCGCCAGATGCGCAGGCATTGATGTATATGTTGCTATCTTTAGCGGAAGTAGCGCCCGCAGTAGAGGCATATCACCAACCAGGGGTGATTGATGGTTATGATCCCAGCCGTTTCATCGCTGATGAAAATTTCATTATGCACCCACCTATTTGAAGTGAGAATCAGAAATCAAAGGAAAGATCATGGCGAAATGCAGAGTCTTTGCTATTGACGATAACCTCAAAGAAATTGTCGCAGATGGACTATATGGCAAACATCTTTTTGGTGCCACACTCAGTGTGGCAGTGGTGAAATTCGTAGAAAAGAAGGGGCGTGATTTACCAGCCAAATCTCACAGTCATGGAGAGGAAGCCTCTCTGCAATTGGTAGGTTCCTGTTCTGTGTTCGAGAGTGATGGCAGTGAAGAAACGGATTATGAATCCGTGATGATGAATGGTGATGCTCTGATCATACCGGCTGATATGCAGCATTACGGAAGCAATCGATTCGGACCGGAAGGAATATCGATGCGTCTCAATGTGGTAACTCCTGCGCGTCGAGAGTATGGACCAGAAGATTCCACTCCTTACTATCCACTCAAAAGTAGAACTGATTGAACATGAATATCACATTACAGCAAATAGGTGATAGTCAGCGTCATTGCGAACGACTTGAAATTGACTGGCAAGCATTGGACGCACCTTCACAAACAGCGATTGTAGATGGAGAACATTTGTCGATTGGGATCAGTGTTTTTCATCTGGGAGAATGTAGTGAGGAACCTGTCGATCCACAAGGCGAGGAAGTTGCGACGGTATTGGAAGGAGTCTTCCTGGTGGAGGCTGCTGGAGAATGCTATGAATTATCCCCAGGTGAAGGAATTATTATTCCCCCTTGTGAACCTCGTCAGTGGACATGTCAAAGTGAGCGTGGTGCATTGTATCGTGTGATTACGCATCTTGAAGCTCTGACACAGGAAAATGGGGACGTGTCGTGATGCATCAACAACATGTTCTGATTGCAGGAGCGGGCCACGCTGGAGGGCGGGTTGCACAAAGCCTACGAGAGGCAGGCTATACAGGAATGCTTACCCTGATAGGAGATGAGCCATATTTACCGTATGAAAGGCCGGCACTTTCAAAAGAAGTACTGCAAGGGAAAAAATCTTTTGTAGAATTGACGTTAGAACCGACTACATTTTGGGAAGATAAAGAACGTGTTCAATGGCTTCATGCTGGCATTACTTCAATTTCCAAAGAACGTGTTGCAACATTGAGTAATGGAGATGCTGTCGATTTCGATATGTTGGTCGTTGCAACCGGAGGTTCGCCACGTACATTGCTCATACCAGGTGGAGATTTACCAGGGATATACGTGTTGCGGACGATTGATGACTGCCGTGCATTACGTCCGGTATTGAGTCCAGGCGGTCGATTGGTTGTGATTGGCGGAGGAGTGATTGGCATGGAAGCTGCTGCCAGTGCTACAACGATGGGAGTAAATGTGACAGTCATTGAGGCTGGTACGCGCATCATGGCGCGATGCTTGCCACCAGAGGCGTCCGATTGGTTGCAGGCAGTGCATCAGAAGCAAGGTGTGGATATCAAGACAGGTACTGTTGTTGACAGTATTGAACGTCATCATGATGAGTTATTGATTAACATCCATCAGGCAGGAAAATGCGTGGATACACTCTCTGCTGATGTTGTGCTGGTTGCTATTGGTATCGTGCCTAATACGGATTTTCTTGAAGGTAGCGGTATTGCAGTCGATAACGGTGTGCAGGTTGATGCATCATGCCGCAGTACGAATACGGAGTGGTGTTTTGCGGTTGGCGATGTAGCGAATACCTTCAATCCTCATTATCAGTCTTATGTTCGTCAGGAAACTTGGCGCAATGCTGAAAATCAGGCGCGGGCGGTAGCGGAGACTGTGATGGGGCGTGGTGTTCCCTATAGGGAAGTGCCATGGATGTGGTCAGATCAATTCGATCGCAATATTCAGGTTGTCGGTATTTATAGTCCCAGTGATGTCACGATTATGCGTAAGGCATTTGGGGAGAGCTCTGGCAGTATGTTGTGGTTGCGTGATGGTCGAGTTGCTGGAGGAGTACTGCTTGATAGCGGCCGTGAACGCAAGTCATTAGAAGCTTTGGTACGTCGTGGCAGTCAAATGGATGCGCAGACACTAAGCAATACTTCCATGTCATTAAAAGAATTGGCGACAACATGAAAACTCTTGAAGAACGTATTTCCATGCTGGAAGTTGCAGAAGCCATCAGGCAGCTCAAGGTGCGTTATGCAAGTCTGGCAGATCAAAAATACACCGCTGATTATCAACGACAACCTGATGCACACATGAAAAAAGTTGCCATGGCACAGGCAGCATGTTTTACCGAAGATGCTGTGTGGGAAGGTGGCGCCGAATTTGGTGCCAACTTGGTAGGGCGTGTTGCTTTAGGAGAGTGGTTTCAGAGGTCTCCCTGGTGTTTTGCCCGACACTATTACGGTAGTCCAGAAATTATGATACATGGTCGTACCGCATCTGCTACTTGGCAATTATGGCAAATTGCCCTGCGTGAGGAAACCAAATGTGCTGTGCTATTGGCAGCTGTTACCTCTGAAGATTATGCGCAACAACAGGATGGTAGCTGGTTGTGTTCGCGCATGCGTTTCGAGAATACGCATATGCTACCGGTCGATGCAGGACCGCTGCCATTGGTGACTTCATTCAGTCAAATTGGCCGCATAGTGAATCACGTATCGACAATTATTAATAACCAATCCATTACAACATGATAAATAACGTTCAATCCAATACGTCGTTAGTCACCAAAGAGCAGCATTGCAATAGTGGTAGGGGTGCCTGTGATTTTCCGATCGCTGAGAATGTGTGCAAGGTCATTAGCAATGAATGGGTCAATGCTGAATACAAACATTTAATCCTTCATGCTCCCGCGGTGGCATTATCGGTTTTGCCCGGACAATTTTTTCATCTTGCCTGTCCACCTTCTGGAAAAGATGCACCGTATTTACGGCGTCCAATGAGTTTATATCGGGTTGATACAACAAATAGCCAGATCGAATTTTTGTATAAGGTACAGGGAGCAGGAACACGGGGTTTGGCAACACTTGAAGCAGGAGGTGTGCTAGACGCATTTGGTCCGGTTGGTGTTGGCTTTACTTTGCCACAATCTTGCCGTCATGTACTGTTGTTGGCACGTGGAGTAGGTTTGGCTACGATGGCGCCATTGGCAGAATATGCGGTACGACATGGAGCCGCAGTAACGGCCATTTTAAGTGCACGCTCTCCCGCAGTGGTGATGTCAGCAGATTACCTGCGCTCAGTTGGTGCCAATGTCGTGATTGTGACAGACGAGGATGGTAGTAGTGATATTACCAATATTGAGAAACTGGTGCGTGAGAAGCATGTTTCTCAGCCCTTCGATTTATTGGCAACCTGTGGATCTAATCGTTTCCTATTGGCCTTACAACGTCTTGGTAAGGAGTTGCATGTATCTGCACAGGTTGCGCTTGAACAGCATATGGGATGCGCATTAGGCATGTGTTTTGCATGTGTGAGGCCATTTCGTAAAAGTGCGGATTCGGATGTCATGAGTTATCGACGTGTTTGTTGGGATGGGCCGGTATTTGACGCGCAGGAGACAGTGACATGGTAGATATGCGCGTATCCATTGGCAACTTGACGTTGCAAAATCCGGTGATGCCAGGATCAGGTACTTTTGCAGAAGGGATGGCGAAGGTAATTGATTTGAATCGTCTAGGGGCAATTGTTACCAAGACTATTACCAATGATCTACGAGAAGGCAATGCACCACCGAGAGTAGCAGAATTACGTGGTGCAACGTTATTTTCCATCGGGATTCCGAGTAAAGGCCCAGATCATTACATTAATGAGCTAGTGCCATTTTATAGACAGTATCAACCACCACTGATTGCGAGCATTTCTGCTAATACGGTTGAGGAATTTGGAGAGTTGGCGGCACGCATCAGTGTTCCAGGTTTGGTGGCGATTGAGGCCAATGTGTCCTGTCCCAATCTGAAAAAAGATGGTCAAGCTTTCGGTATGGATCCACAGGCAACGGAAAGTGTCATTCGTACTATGAAAAGGTCTACTGATTTACAGGTATGGGCAAAGTTGTCTCCCAATGTTGGCAATGTTGCTGTCATTGCCAAAGCGGCAGAACAAGGAGGAGCAGACGCGCTGGTGTTGGCCAATGCCATACTCGCCATGGCAATTGATATCGATAGTTTTCAACCAAAAGTGGCTAATCTGATGGGAGGTATTACCGGGAATGCAACCAAGCCAATTATCCTGCGCATGGCTTACCAGAGTGCTCAGGCAGTATCCATTCCCATTATCGGTTGTGGTGGTATCAGTACTGCTGAAGATGCAATGGAATATATGCTGGCAGGGTGTACTGCGGTTCAGGTTGGTACAGCCAGTTTTGTGAGTCCCCATGCGATGCTTCGTATCATCGATGATCTTGCAGAATTCTGTGAGCAGCGTGGGATAACACGTATTGCAGACCTGACAGGTGCCATGAAAGTGCATGAAGTGAAGATGCTTGAATTGAGGGCTGGATTGTGAATAGTCGTGTTCAAATCGATGTGCAGGAGTGGGTCATGTTGGGAAGCATGTCTGAAATATTTGACACACGCTCCTGTCGCTCCATGATGGTTGAGGGCGTACAGATTGGTTTGTTTTTGGTTGATGGAGAAGTTTATGCGATTGATGATATTTGTAGTCATGGCAATGCCAAACTTAGTGAAGGTGATCTAGATGGCTTTGAAGTCGAATGCCCTTTGCATGCTGGGTTGTTTGATATTCGTTCAGGCAAGGCGTTAACAGCGCCGGTAGTAAGAGATGTTCGTAGTCATGGTATACGACGTGACGGTGAAATCATCTTCATTCAGTTGAGAAAATGACCCATGCAAAGCCATCCATCACAGTTGTCATCTATGACGGCACCACCATCAAGATGTGCACGTATCGCCGTCATTGGTACGGGTGGGACATTTGCCATGCAGGCACGCCATGCATTTGATTGGGTTGAGTATGGTGAAAGTGGTATTGTGCATCCAATTGACGCGATGATGTCGCAATTGGATCAACTCGACATTGACGTTGATATCGTACCGATTTCTTTCAGGATGATTGGCAGTACCGGTATTGTCGAGCAAGATTGGTTGGAACTGGCACGTCTGATTGAGATGACAGCTGCCGAAGACGACAAGATTGATGGTTTTGTTGTTACTCATGGAACGGCCACGCTAGAAGAAACTGCCTGGTTTCTTGATCTGACCCTTAATCTCAGGCAGCCAGTGATTATCACAGGGGCACAGCGACCACAAAATACTGCGGGCAGTGATGTCCAGGCAAATTTGCGTGCTGCATTAGCTGTTGCCGCAGCACCAGAAGCACATTCTCTTGGTACTTTAGTTGTGTTGGATGGCATGATTTTTGCTGCCAGAGACGTAACAAAAGCAGCGAGTTTTGAGCTGCATGCTTTTGAGGCGCAACCCTTTGGTGCTCTGGGAAGAGTCAATCCAGATGGTAGTGTAAATTTTCGGCGTCGTCCATTTAATGGCATGCCACATACTTATTTTTCATTAGCGCAGGTGAAAAAATTACCTCGTGTAGATATGGTGATTTCTTACGCGGGTGCTGATGGTGCTGCGATTGATGGACTACTAGAGGCAGGAACACAAGGCATTATCAGCATTGGCCTCGTACCAGGGCGTCCTGCTAATGGTGAGCGTGAAGCATTACGACGAGCTATTGCACAGGGGGTTATTGTTGTACAGGCATCTCGTGCGCCACGTGGCGTAGTGCCAATACAGGATTTTCTCCGGCGCGATGGTGTGTTAGCTGGAGGTGATCTCGCGCCACAGAAATTGCGCGTACTTCTGATGTTGATCCTGGCATCAGATCCGCTGTTAGATCACGTAGCAATACAGAATTATCTGTTGGAAAGCTAAATTGTGTAATTTTCTGTACAAACATTCGAATCAATAACGGAGCCATCCATGGAAATGTCTAGTGAACGTCTAGTTCCTGCCGCGCC
>JAATGO010000073.1 GCA_015654605.1 Betaproteobacteria bacterium | reverse complement strand
GCCGAGAAACATCTGCATCGCTATCTGGCGGAATTCGACTTCCGATATAACAACCGTATCGCCCTTGGTATCAATGATGGGGAACGGATGGCCCGCGCCATTGCTAAAGCAACCGGCAAGCGCCTGACGTACCGCCAGCCTCACTAGCAAGACCTTTTATTTCAAAGCGCGCAGATTCCTGCGTTGGCGAAAGAAGCATGGCTGCTAGGCTCCTCCTTTTTGGGGAGATATTAAAATGCCGTCTCTAGCGGAATATCTGAAGGCATGTGTTCGCGAGGCGCAAGCAAACTCCCCACGATTGGAGGCAGAGCTTGCGCAGATGAAGACGCGCAAGCTCGCAATAGAGAACGAACTTCAATCGGCGAGCCTCGCGGTGCAACGCGCGAGCGAGTTTGTCACTAATAGGATGGGCCTTGATTACTACTGCCCGCGTTGCTGGATTAAACATGGGCGGCGATCCCCAATAACACCGATTGGCAGTGATGACCCGCATGTTGATCTATTCCGATGTGAGACTTGCAATAATCGGTACGAGATCGAGACATAAAAAAGGCTCCTTGTTCGCGGATTCTGTTTCCGCGATGGAGCCAATGTCGCTTTGGGCCGGGTCGGGACTGCTATCCCGCCCGGCTATTTCTTTTAAACGAAGTCCACTGAAAAGTCACTTGCGCTCGGTATAAGTAATCGACGGCGCGCTTGATCGCGTAATTACCGATTCAGATTGTTCATTAGCAAGTGGATACCATCGGTATGTGTAGACGCTAGTTCCGTCTTTAGTCGTTCCGGTTGTTGTTCGCACCAAAAGCCAACTTGATCCAGAACATCTGTTTAGCAGGATCGACCCTGCCTCAGATGTAAATACTGAAAAACATTCTGACGCAGGCTTATCGTCTGCTGATGCGGACGTTCCAATAAGTGCAATAACTAGAACTAAATACCTCATTGGCAACTCGTATAGACAGTCCCAGTAGAACGATTGCTAGTACAGTTCACGGGCGCTTGGTATGTCGCGACTGGCGGAACTGGCATGTAATAAGGCTGTGGCTGTGGCGCTGGCGGACGGCTAGCTTGTGCCGTCAAGTAGTTCATCAGCACGGCCCTCTGGCCGTCAGAAAGCGGTTCTTGCTGAAAGCAGCTGCCAAGCGAAAGCCCCATCGCAATAATCAAAACCCGGTTCATCACAATCCCCCATGTTCGCTCCGGCTGGTGCCGGGCGGGTGATTGCGCGTGAACACAGGGCTCCGCACGCCTCACTTATTCCCCGTGAGGGTGTTGTATTGGGTGAGCCGCCCGACGTAGGCGGGAGGCCCTGTGTTTCAGCGCATAGGCTCATTGCCAGCCGCAATCACTCAGCGGACAACTGACGGCACTATTCCATGAATTGGAGGGACTAGGATAGCCCTTAGGACTTGGGTTTTGACCGTTTTTTAGCGGCGTACTTCTTGGCTTTGGGCCGTTTTGGAGTCAGATTTTTCATCGGCGTGGGGCCAGTTAGG
>JAATGO010000249.1 GCA_015654605.1 Betaproteobacteria bacterium | reverse complement strand
CACTAGGGGGTGGTAGCTGGAAGCGTCTTGGGTCAGATGGCACATGGGTAGAACTACTCGCGGCTCGTCACATCGATATCGCGCCTTTACAACCATCCAATTGCGGCTTTGATACGCATTGGAGCGAACATTTTCGTCATAAATTCGCTGGACAACCAGTAAAGTCTATCGCCGTCAGTCTTGTAGATCACATCAATGCCTCTCATCAGGCATATCGAGGCGAATGCATGATTACCGATCATGGCATAGAAGGAAGTCTGGTATATGCGCTCTCTTCCCGTCTGCGCAATGCGATTCATGCCAACGGAAGTACGACACTCTATCTAGATTTACTGCCAGACTGGAGTCTGGAACGAGTATATCAAGAACTCATACATCCACGTGGTGCCCGCTCCATGTCCAGCCATCTACAAAGTCGGCTCCATCTCAAAGGAGTCAAAGCAGGTTTGCTACGAGAATGTCTGCCTGTAACCGATTTCAATGACATGCAACAACTCGCACGTGCTATCAAGTCGCTACCTCTGCTACTACTTGCTACACGTCCACTGGACGAAGCCATCAGCAGTGCTGGTGGCATACGCTTTGAGAGCATGACACCTGGCTTGATGCTGCGAAATTTGCCAGGCGTTTTTTGTGCGGGAGAAATGCTAGATTGGGAAGCACCTACTGGAGGCTATTTATTAACCGCCTGCTTCGCTAGTGGTCGTGTAGCAGCACAAAGCGCAATCAATTGGATAAAACAAGAGAAGACATCATGAATACACAAGATCAACTGATCAAAATAGAAATGCAGTTAGCTCAACAGGACGATACCATTGATGCCCTGAATAAAACAGTCTACCGCCAACAACAAAAAATTAATGAACTAGAGAATTTATTACTGGCACTGATAGAACGTATAAAAGAGCACATGAATGACACAGGTGAAATAAGCGCTGCACACGAGAAACCACCACATTACTAAATTGACGTTCCTGGAGCTCCCGATAAGATCTGCCAGTAACTCTACCACTGCCCTTTCATTTATTCTTGAGGGAGGGGGCCACAGTTGCCCCTTGAATCTTATGCACGTTAAGAGACTCTTTAATAATACCATCCTCGATCATACGACGTAAAAATTGCGCAAGAAAATTGGCACCTGCCACTCTTCCCTTAGGTGTTCCCATTGCTTGCTCAATCGTCATAAACTTTCCATTAAGCATGCGTAAATTCGGATAGTTTTTAAGATCTGTCTTGAGCTGCTGACGTACTCCCGCAGCAACATCGTAGCCATCGGTAACCATCATCTGCACGACAGCTTGCGATGTATCTGATCTTAATATTGTGGCGTTAACAAGATTCCTTGTCAGGAAAAGATCATACGCACTACCTTTGCCTACTACCACCGTAATACCTGGTTGATCAACCTCATTGTTTTCAACGATTGGGGAATCTTTTCGCGCAGCATAAGCACCTTCAATAATCACGTATGGAAAGGTTTGCTCAATCCCTTTCCCACGGATGGGATCTCGAGCAACAAATGCCACATCCCATTCATTACCTTCCAATCCCGCCACCACCTTTCCTGCAGCATCGTAGCAAACGAATTGAATTTCAACGTTCAATACCTGTGCAAGTCTTTTCGCCAGATCAACTGACACGCCGTTGGGCTCTAACGTGTCTGGATTTCTTTTGGCAAGAATAGGGTTTCCGTAATTGATTGCAGCACGCAGTACACCCGTTGGCGCCAAATCAGCGATAACAGCAGTCGTTACATCAAACATATTGGGCTCCAAGAATCCGATCACCAGAAGATTAGTTATTGTGCGCTCAGGTCAGAAGGAACGAAAACGCTGCCCTCCATCAAACGTCGTGCACTACGACTCATGATTGCTTTAGTCACCACCCAGGCACCATTCTGGATTTCTGCTTCAGCATCAACAGCCATTACTCCAGACGGATGAGCAAAACGGATTCCGTTGGTCTTTTTGTTTTGAGCTAGTCGATGAACAACAGTGCCTGGTATAACACTGGCAACAGCAATCGCCACAGCCCCGGTACCAGTCATTGCATGATGCAGCTTGCCCATCGACAAAATGCGTGCATTGATATCGACTGAAGCTGGGTCAACGCGTTTCCCGCTAGAAGCAATGTATTCTGATGGTGGTGAAACAAACGAAAGTTTAGGCGTGTGAGGACGCAGTGCCGTGACCTCTTCAGGCGTCGCTGCCAGTCCCATCTTGACCGCAGCATGTGCGCGGATTGCCTCGCACTTGACCAACAACTCTACGTTACTATTTACGTCGGCTTGCATTTCATTACCTTTGAAGCCCAAGACTGCTGCATCAATGAAAATGGCGGGATTGCCGGCGTTGATCATCGTCACTTCGAACGTACCGATATCTGGGACAACCAGAGTATCGATCACATTTCCCGAGGGGAACATACTTCCACCAGCTTCCTCACTGTCACCCGCTCCACCAGGATTGAGAAATTCAAGCTTGATTTCGGCAGACGGAAATGTCACACCATCCAACACAAAATCACCTTCTTCCTGTACCTCCCCGTTTTTCATCGGGACATGCGCGATGATCTTAGCATTAATATTGGCCTGCCATATACGTACGGTGGCAATACCGTTTTGTGGGGCTTTGACATAACCTTGCGCAATGGCAAATGGACCGACTGCTGATGTTAGATTCCCACAATTTCCAGACCAATCGATCACAGGCTTCTCGATAGCTGCAGCACCGAAGAAATAATCAACATCGCAATCGTCTCTGGATGATGAACCAATAATGACCAATTTACTAGTACTGGAAGTTGCTCCACCTATACCATCAATTTGTTTTTCGTATGGATCCGGACTGCCAATGACGCGCAGTAGAATCTGATCTCTTAATACAGAATCCGACGGCAAGCTATCCATGCGAAAAAAAACGCCTTTGCTGGTACCTCCCCGCATATAGACTGCGGGTATTTTGAATTGCGCCATTGACTACTCCTAAAATTTTTTAAATACGATACACTAGATGACTAGGTAAAAATACAGCATTATGTCTATTCAAATTCAACAATATAGGTTTCTTAAAAATTATCAAAAAATGGAACTAGAAAGGAATTGCATTTCTTGAGAATTAACAATAACCAGTACAGCTATTGCACTAAACACTAAGCGTCAAGAAAAATTATTTGCAATTGAATAACTCTGCCTGAGCAGAAACAACTTCCCGTCT
>JAATGO010000120.1 GCA_015654605.1 Betaproteobacteria bacterium | reverse complement strand
TGCGTATAGAGATTCAACGCCAGCGTTACTAGGTCAACATTGCCGGTGCGTTCACCATTACCGAACAGGCAACCTTCAACGCGTTCAGCTCCTGCCATCACAGCCAACTCTGCTGAGGCAACAGCGGTTCCACGATCGTTATGTGGGTGAACAGAAATAATGGCTGCAGTGCGGTGCTTCAGATGGCGATGCATCCACTCAATCTGGTCAGCATACACATTGGGTGTGCTGCATTCAACAGTAGAGGGCAGATTCAGAATGACTTTCCGCTCTACAGTCGCACCCCATGCTTCACATACAGCGTCACAAATTTCACAGGAAAAGTCGAGTTCGGTCGTGCTGAATGACTCTGGAGAGTATTCATAACGCCACGCTGTTTGCGGGCGTGCATCCGTCAATTCTTTGATCAGCTTGGTTCCTGATACAGCAATTTCCTTGATTTGATCACGTGTCATGTTAAAGACGATCTTGCGGAAAGCTGGAGCTACTGAATTGTACAAATGCACAATTGCACGTTTGGCACCCTGCAGGGAATCAATGGTGCGACGGATTAATTCTTCGCGAGACTGCGTTAAGACGATGATGGTGACATCATCAGGAATACGGTTTTCTTCGATCAGCTTACGAACAAAGTCGAAATCGGTTTGCGATGCAGAGGGGAAGCCAACTTCAATTTCTTTCACGCCGACGGCGAGTAGCATTTCAAAGAAACGCAATTTACGCTTTGGACTCATTGGCTCGATCAGTGCCTGGTTACCATCGCGCAAGTCAGTACTCATCCAGATAGGTGGTCGTGAAATCACCTGGTTAGGCCAGGTGCGATCTGGCAATGGAATTGCTGGGAATGCACGGTATTTTGCTGCTGGATTGGATAACATCATCATAAACCTCAATTAATAATAGCGAAAAAGGGGAGGTGGCCAAAACGGCTGCCAGACTGCCACTCACGCGAGGCCTGGCAACCGAGCGCTAGCGGGGGACGTGGCCAATGCCAGGCAAAGCGGAGGCATTGTCGTCTCTGGGCTGCAGCAATATCGGCGGAGGTAGGCTGGGCTAACATAAAGTAATTAAATGATAACGAGGATAATTTGGTAATATATTGATATTGCTTAAGGTTAATTTTTTACAGGTCACCAGATGGAACACACCTAATTTGCTACTTACGACCTGAGAAAAACAATGGAAATACGGGGAAAACGAGGATCAGCGTGAAGCTGGTAGTAGTAGCGAAGCTAGTAGCAGCGCTGGTAGGGCACCAGCACTGCATAGTCGTATAGAGGAGAAATGTATCGCGGATTTCATGTACTCACTGTAGAAGATAGTAGCAGGGATTGTCAAGTACTAATTGCCAGATACGGATGAAGAAGCTCAACAATTCGTCTTTCTTGTAGAATTGTTGTTGTAGAAATGACCGCGAAGGCATTTTGTCAAATAGTAAGTGCATGAACCATAAATAGTGAAGTCAGTGGTACGAAATGGTAGGGGTTCGTGAATATTTATTGAAATGAGATAAAAACGATGATTCATTTATGCAAAAACGCTCTGATCTGATTGTCTGCGAAAAATGCGATGCAGTGTATCGGAAAACTGTGCTTGCGCCAGGTGAGATAGCACGCTGCAAGCGCTGTAATGCAGAGTTAGACCGCCATATGGGCAATCGTCTGAGACGGTTATTACCGCTGACAATAGCTAGTCTGATCATGTTCTTTGTGGCGAACTGTTTTCCCATCGTAGAAATAGAATTGCAGGGATTAAGCAATCAGACTACCTTGATGGGAGCAGTGCTAGCACTTAGCAAGGAAGGAATGTCGTTAGTGGCAGTGCTGGTCATGGCGACGACCATTTTATTTCCATTGATGCAACTTCTTATTTTATTGTATATATTGATGGCATTTCCTTTTCGAGGAAGGTTGCCTGGCACACTGACTTTACTGCGGATGTTACAAATAGCGAATCCTTGGGGCATGGTTGAGGTATTTTTACTTGGCGTGCTTGTCGCTTTGGTGAAATTGTCACATCTGGCAAATGTATTGCCGGGCATCGCTTTGTGGGCATTTGGTATCCTGACAGTATTATTGACGGTTGTCGTTTCGTTTAATCCTCGTTATTTATGGCATGTTTTTTTGTCCCCACATAATGGGTCGTGTGGAGAGGCAGAATGAATGACAGCGTGGATAGGCAACATACTCCAGCCGTTTTACATGAAGAAAATAGGAGTGTGGCAGATGTGGACAACGCTGCTACGTTAGATGTTATTGCATGTCATCACTGTGGTACTGTGTGGCAGCATGTTAAGTCAGAAGATCGATGTGAGGTTTGCCATAGTCGTCTAATACGGTATAAAACAGATAGTTTAAATCGCGCATGGGCTTTCCTGATTGCTGCGTGCATCATGTATATTCCTGCCAACATGTTGCCAGTAATGGTAACTTCTACAATACTGTACAAGCAGCAAGACACCATCATGAGTGGGATTGTTTATTTTTGGGTAACAGGAGCCTGGGGATTGGCTTTCATTGTGTTTATTGCCAGTTTCATGGTGCCATTATTCAAGTTGGTAGCGCTGTTTATTCTATTGGTGACTGCTGGTAAACGTAGCAAATGGCGTCGTTTGGAGCGAGCTAAGTTGTACCATATGGTGGAAATAATTGGACGCTGGTCCATGCTAGATGTGTTTGTTGTTTCGTTGTTGTCGGGGTTAGTGCAAATTGAAGGGTTTGCCAATATCACTGCGGGAACAGGCGTCGCAGCATTTGGTTCTGTAGTCGTGTTGACCATGCTGGCGTCGTTAAGTTTTGATCCTCGGTTGATTTGGGCAGAAAAGGAAAATAATGACTGAACAAAAAGAGGAACAGACTGCTTTGCAAGAACCTATGCGTGTGCGGCTGCATAGCTGGATACCATCGTTGGTATGGATAATTCCGATTGTTGCCGCTATTGTTGGTGTGACATTGATGATGCACAGTGTGTTGTCGAAGGGACCTGTCATCACGATTAGTTTTTCTTCTGCGGAAGGTATGGAGCCGGGCAAGACTAAAGTCAAATATAAAGATGTCGATATAGGAATGGTGCAATCACTTGAGCTTACCAAGGATCTAAAGCAGGTGCTGGTGCAAGTGCAGTTAAATAAATCTGCAGAAGGGTTTACTGCGACAGACACGCGGTTTTGGGTGGTGCGTCCTCGAATTGCCACATCGGGTGTTTCGGGATTGGGGACTTTACTATCTGGGGCATATATTGGTGCCGATGCAGGCAATGCAAAGGAGAGAAAGAAATTTTTTCAGGGCCTAGATACTCCTCCTGTCATTACACGGGACTCGTCTGGCCGAAGCTATGTATTGCATACAGAAGATCTTGGTTCGTTAGATATTGGTTCCCCTGTGTTCTACCGGCGTATCAAAGTCGGCCAGATAGCAGCGTATGACCTGGATAAAAATGGCAAGGGCGTGACATTGCGTATTTTTATCAATGCCCCTTACGATAAATTTGTCACACTGAATTCACGGTTTTGGCATGCGAGTGGGTTTGATATGCAAATTAATGGCAGTGGTTTTCAATTACATACCCAATCTTTGGCAACCGTTATTTTAGGAGGGATTGCGTTTAAGAGCGCTGATGATGAGACTGTTTCTGCGCCAAGTAATACCGTTTTTCGTCTGGCAAACGATGAGGTGGATGCCATGCAAGCGGCAGATGGTGCGCCAGAAACGTTTTTGCTCTATTTTAATCAGTCTCTACGCGGTCTCGCACCAGGGGCAACAGTTGATTTTCGAGGGGTAGTTTTGGGTCAGGTCAAATCGATTAGTGTCGACTATGATAAACAGACCCAAGATGTTGTGATGCCCGTGTTGATACAGATTTATCCCAGTCGTCTTGGTAAGAAACTTAGTTCGGGACAAGATACACCCGATTTGGTACGAAAACGCTTAGAGTTTTTGATTAAACGTGGTTTGCGGGGGCAATTACGGACAGGGAATTTATTGACTGGACAGTTGTATGTGGAGTTGGATTTTTTCAAAAATGCGCCGAAGGAATCATTGAAAATGGTTCAGAATATGATGGTATTGCCAACAGTACCGAACAGTCTTGATAAAATACAGACCCAGATTGCGGAAATTACGCAAGGGTTGAGTAAAGTGCCGTTCGCACAAATTGGTTCGGAATTAAAAACGACACTCAACACCTTGAATCAAACTTTGGTTAGTGCGGAGCAACTCACTAAACGTTTGAATACCGAGGTGGCTCCGGAAGTGGCAGCAGCCATGAAAGACGTGCGTAAAACATTGGATGATGCAAGTCGAACATTATCTGAAAATGCACCATTGCAGCAGGAGGTACGCCAGACGATGCAAGAGTTGTCGCGTACAGCAACATCTGTGCGTGTATTAACGGATTATTTGCGGGAGCATCCTGAGTCATTAATACGCGGTAAGAAGGAGGACAAATAATGCCCCGAATTTTCAGACAGACCGCGTACGTGTTGACGCTATTGCTCGCGGGATGTAGTACGTCTCCACCAGTACATTTTTATACGCTCACAGGTAATGCTGTGGC
>JAATGO010000361.1 GCA_015654605.1 Betaproteobacteria bacterium | reverse complement strand
TTGCCGGGCCGTCAGTTGTTTTGCGGCACCGTTATCGTCGCTGATTCTGTCCCATCTACCTTTCTCGAAACTTACAAATACCTCAAGATAAGGCGAGACGGATCTGTTCCGGCAAAGGCACCGATTTCTCTTGCTTGAAATCAATCCATACAATTTTTGCACCGCCATCAGCATAAATGATTTCTGGTTGTTCGACACCTACAATTTCGTAGGTAGTTTCCACACTGGATCGTCCCAAAGTTGTAACAAACAGGCGAACATCAATTTCAGCAGGATATCTTAGCTGATGCCGAAAATTACAATAGGTATTCACAATGACCGGCCCTTGCTCACCGACCATTCCCAGCGGGTAGAACTGCTCCAGCCACTCGATACGGGTCTGTTCCATGTACCGGAAATAAATCGTGTTATTGACGTGACCAAAGGAGTCCATATCACTCCAAAGCACCTTCAATCTTGCTGTATACGCTAATGTATTCGACATTGTTCCTGCTTTCTCTGGGCAATTTACTTCAGTTTAATTTGTCATAATGATGAATTTATTTCATGAGAAATTGCCTTGGAAAAGTTTCCAAAAAGCACTTAATGAAGTGAAAAATAACATCCATCTCCGGTAGCACATAAAAAAATGCCTAAAATCATCTAAAATATGGCTCATTGTAAAGAAAAAATACAGCCTTTATCAGTTTCTGGAAAAAAAGTAGTAGCAACATGACTCGCCTGATAATTGCATAAAAGACTCATGTAGAATCAGTCCAGCGAAAAGAATGCCAACGAAAAACAGTATGCGCAGTATGGCAAAGACGTGCGACAAACCGAACAAATGTGGAAACATGATCAAGATGTATAAACAAACAGAATGCACTGCAATACGATTTTATAGTTAAAAAATACTCTTTACATAGACAAGAGAAAACACGGGACAACAATTCATGACAGAAACAACTGATTTGCTCGCGCAGTATGGTCCGCGCGAAACTATGGAATACGATATCGTTATCGTCGGTGGAGGGCCTGCGGGCCTATCTGCGGCAATCCGACTAAAACAGTTAGCTGCAGACGCGCATCAGGAAATATCCGTCTGCGTTCTGGAAAAAGGAGGAGAAATTGGCGCGCACATTCTCTCTGGTGCCGTCATGGATCCTCAAGGCATCCATGAATTATTCCCTGACTGGAAAGAACGCGGCGCACCATTAAACACCCCTGTCACTGAAGATCGATTTCTTTTTCTAAGCGCCAGCAAAGCCTACAAAACACCGTCATGGCTTTTGCCAGCCTGTTTTCAAAATCATGGCAACTATATTGTCTCCCTGGCCAATGTCGCACGCTGGTTGGGGCAGCAAGCGGAAGAACTCGGGGTAGAAGTCTTTCCAGGCTTTCCTGCTGCCGAAATTCTATACGACGACACTGGCGCAGTAAAAGGTGTTGCGACTGGCAACATGGGAGTCAACCGCCATGGCGAACCTAGTGACGCATTTCAGTTGGGGATGGAGTTGCATGCCAAATATACCCTCTTTGCCGAAGGTGCACGCGGCCATTTAGGTAAGCAATTGATCAAGCAATTTGATCTCGCCAAAGGTAAAGATCCTCAAACGTATGGTATCGGTATTAAAGAAATATGGGAGATAGATCCTGCATTGCATCAACCTGGATTAGTCATCCATACGGCAGGCTGGCCATTAGATAAAGCGACTTATGGAGGCTCCTTCCTCTATCATATGGAAAACCATCAAGTCGCAGTAGGTTACGTCGTTGGCCTAGCTTACGAAAATCCGTATTTATCTCCCTATGAAGAGTTTCAGCGTTACAAAACACATCCCGAAATTCGCAAATTTTTCGTGGGAGGAAAACGCTTAGGCTACGGCGCACGGGCTATTACAGCAGGGGGATTGCAATCTTTGCCCAAGCTCACCTTCCCTGGTGGTGCACTGATTGGTTGCGAAGCGGGCTTTTTGAATGCCAGCCGTATCAAAGGTAGCCATGCGGCGATTAAAACCGGGATGCTCGCAGCACAGGCTGCTTTCGATGCCATCAGCAACCAACGGCAACACGATGAACTGACTGCCTATACACAGGCTTTTGAAACTTCCTGGCTACATGCTGAGCTATATAAGGCGCGTAATTTCAAACCCTCCATGAGTAAGGGACTATACCTGGGAACACTATTAGTCGGCATCGATCAGGTTGTGTTCGGTGGCAAAGCCCCCTGGACACTGCATCATACACATGCGGATCATGAAGCACTTAAACCTGCGGCTAATTTCACACCAATTGTCTATCCCAAGCCAGATGGTAAGCTCACATTCGACAAACTGTCATCCGTTTTTATATCCAACACCAATCATGCGGAAGATCAGCCTATCCATTTAACATTAAAAGATCCATCTGTACCCGTAGCAATCAATCTGGCACGTTATGCTGGCCCTGAAGCTCGTTACTGCCCAGCGGGTGTATATGAATTTGTCAAAAATGATGATGACGGTGATCGCCTGCAAATCAATGCGCAAAACTGTGTGCACTGTAAAACCTGCGATATCAAAGACCCTACCCAAAATATCGTCTGGGTAACACCGGAAGGCGGTGGCGGTCCCAATTATTCCAACATGTAAAGCACAGGTAGTTTTTTATTATTCTACCTATCCCCGCCTCTGCTCATTGCAGTCGGGGATAGTTTTATTTTCACGTCACATCTGATAGCACACGAGAACACATCATCGGTAATCATGATAGATGAGTAGTCCTCATCTACCTGATACCAGCCGCCATCACAAAATACGTTCTCCAACCCACCATGCCAGTGCTGCGACAAAAGCGGATGCTGGAATAGCAAAAATCCATGCCCACACAATACTGCCAGCAACGCCCCAACGCACAGCAGACATGCTGCGTGAAGCACCAACGCCAACAATAGCTCCCGTAATAGTATGTGTTGTGGAGACAGGAACGCCCAAGGCAGTTGCAATAAACAGGGTAATGGCACCACCTGTCTCAGCACAGAATCCACCGACCGGTTTCAGCTTGGTGATTTTTTGCCCCATTGTCTTCACAATGCGCCATCCCCCGAACAAAGTCCCTAGACTAATCGCGCAATAGCAGCTAATGATGACCCATACAGGAGGGTTGTCAGCCCCAGCATGACCAGCAGCAATTAATAGCATCCAAATAATACCGATCGTCTTTTGTGCATCGTTACCACCGTGACCAAGACTATACATAGATGCGGATACCAACTGTGCTCGTCGAAACCAGCCATCAATTTTTCTCGGTGTCGACCGCACAAAAATCCAGGACACCAGTATCATCATGAGTGATCCGAACACGAATCCCAATAACGGTGACAATACAATAAACAGTACTATCTTGATCAAACCAGAAGAGATCAGTGCGCCCGTCCCAGCCTTGGCAACTGCCGCCCCTACCAGCCCACCAATCAAGGCATGAGAGGAAGAAGAGGGGATACCGTAATACCACGTCACCAAGTTCCAGAAAATAGCACCAATCAAAGCACCAAACACTACGACATGATCCACAATATTTGGATCAATCGTCCCTTTTCCCACGGATGCTGCCACATGTAATTGATGAAATACAAAAACGGCCACCAGGTTGAAAAAAGCTGCCATCGCTACGGCTGTCTGTGGTCTGAGAACACCTGTAGACACCACGGTAGCAATCGCGTTGGCGGCATCATGAAAACCATTCATGAAGTCAAACAGGAGCGCTAACAGAATCAGCAATGCCAAAATATGAAAACTTATTTGTACAGTATGCATGAAAGAAGATTGATATTATTCAAGATGAATCAAAGCCCTGCCATTGACAAGGCCACATAAAGCAACAAACAGATAATCATGCGTTTTCGACGATGATACCTTCAATGATATTCGCAACATCTTCACAACGGTCTGTCACCGTTTCCAGAATTTCGTAAATCGCTTTTAGTTTGATCAGATTACGCACATCCGGCTCATCTCGAAACAGTTTAGACATAGCTGCGCGCATGACATGATCCGCATCAGACTCCAAACGATCAATCTCCTCACAAATACTCAATATCTTGCGCGAATTATCCATATTATGTAGTAACGCAACGGCTGCCTGTACTTTCTGAACACAAGTCAGGCAAAGTTCTGCCAACCTCGTTGCTTCTGGTGTAATCGCCTTAATGTCATATAAAGAAATGGTTTGTGCACCATCTTCCAAAAGATCAAGGATATCATCCATACGCGTAATCAATTGGTGAATGTCGTCACGATCCAAAGGGGTAATAAACGTTTTATGTAATAGATCAATCGTGTTATGCGTAATCTTATCTGCTTGCTTTTCGATCGTTTCAATGGCGTGTACACGAATTTCAAGATCGTCGAAGTTGATCATTAAGGCAAGCATTTCTTTGGCACCCTTCACAGCCAAATCGGCGTGCTGGTTAAACAAGTCAAAGAATTTCCCTTCTGTGGGCATAAACCGTCCAAACATGTTCACTCTCTTTTAGATTGTCACTACATTGATACAATGATTACCAGCCCTACCCTACGCTGGCAATAACACTGCTTTTACTCCCATCTAGTCCCCACCATAAGGCGAAGACAGATGGCCTGCATAATTATCAAATTTGGTAAATTGTCCCAGAAACGCGAGGCGTATACTGCCAATAGGACCATTGCGCTGCTTGCCGATAATAATCTCAGCCGTGCCTTTGTCTGTCGAATCGGGATTGTAAACTTCATCACGATAAATAAACAAAATCACGTCAGCATCTTGCTCGATCGCTCCTGATTCCCTCAAATCGGACATCACTGGCCGTTTATTGGGACGCTGCTCCAATGAGCGGTTTAACTGGGACAAGGCGATCACTGGACAATTCAACTCCTTTGCCAAGCCTTTTAAGTTACGAGAAATTTCTGATATTTCAGTCGCACGGTTTTCGCCACTGGAATTACCAGACATCAATTGCAAGTAATCGATAATAATCAGTCCCAACTTGCCACATTGACGAGCTAGCCGCCGCGCACGTGCACGCAATTCAATCGAACTTAATGCGGGAGTTTCATCAATATATAGCTGAGCATCGTTCATCTTTTGAATGGCATGTGTCAAACGTGGCCAATCTTCATCAATCAAACGCCCTGTCCGCAAACGGTGTTGATCCAGGCGCCCGACAGAGCCAAGCATCCGCATGGCTAGCTGTGCCCCACCCATTTCCATTGAAAAAACGGCAACTGGCAACCCACTATCAATGGCAACATTTTCACCAATATTAAGAGAAAAAGCTGTTTTACCCATGGAAGGGCGACCAGCGACAATGATCAAATCACCTGGCTGCAAACCAGATGTCATTTTGTCGAGATCAATGAATCCCGTTGGCACTCCTGTAATATCACTATTACTGTCCCGGTTATACAATTCATCGATACGTTACACTACCTGTGTGAGCAATGGCTGAATTTCCTGAAAGCCCTGTGAGCCACGCGAACCTTCTTCAGCAATCGCAAAAATCTTGGACTCGGCCTCGTCAAGCATCTGCTTGACCTCCTTACCCTGCGGATTAAAAGCATTACCTGAAATCTCATCAGATACGGTAATCAATTTGCGCAGAATACCTCGATCACGCACAATTTCGGCATAACGTCGAATATTTGCCGCAGATGGCGTATTTTGCGCCAAAGCATTCAAATAACTCAGGCCACCTACTTCCTCTGACTTGCCACTGATGGACAAGGCTTCATACACCGTGATCACATCAGCTGGCTTGGTCTCATTGATCAACTTGATAATATGTTGGAAAATAATACGATGGTCGTAGCGATAAAAATCGTCTGCGCTGACGAAATCAGCAATGCGATCCCATGCGGCATTATCCAACAACAACCCCCCTAATACCGACTGCTCGGATTCTATGGAGTGTGGAGGGACCCGAAGGGAGTCTAACTGAGGATCAGAAGATACATTCATGGCGCGAATTATACATCCTATATAGGGTCATTCTCGCATAGCCTGTGAATAGTTGGGGGAAAGTACCACTCATATACAGCAGATATGCTGTATATAAGCCCAGCTAGGCACGTAAGCAATGTACGCTGCAATCTATAC
>JAATGO010000284.1 GCA_015654605.1 Betaproteobacteria bacterium | reverse complement strand
TTCTTCCACTAGCGTTGAATACTTGCAGTTGCATCCATAAGAGCTTGAAATAATTAAAAGTTTAAAATTCAAAAATAAAACTTGCATCATTTCAGTCCTTTTGGAAACAATATAAAATTGTAACGCCTAGTTGTCAATTCGCTTTCTTATTTGTTATGATATGCAAATCAGTAAAACCACTCCACCGTCATTCCAGCACCAAGATTCCATGAGGGTAGACGTGAAATAAGGCGTCCATTTCCTGGCATCGAGGGCTGATGATTAGCTTCGTGGAGAGGCAGGATGCCATTCCCAACTCTAAATTTGCCACCCAGTTGCAGTACCATTCATGTCAACATTTTGAGGGAAAGTTGAGCAGGAAGGCTACATACTCAAAATAGGAGAACCAGAGACCTTGACGTGGCGGTCGAAAATACCTGAATAAGCGAACATTTTGGCGATTTCTGGGTAAACAGCGGAGCGGAAGTGTTTGGAGAGCCGGAGATGGATAGCGGAAATGTACCGGCTTGGCGGACTGCATGGATGGCAGAAAGTCATGTGATCTAGCACGTGATACAGGGGAAAGCCAAATGGCCAGGTTGGTGCTTGTTGCGGCCGTACGCAGTATGGAGAGGGTATTTGAGTTTCCGCAACACCGAGTCGCGATGCTTAATTCAAATCCGGAGTCGCTTTGACAGCTTGGCAGCAAGACATGATGCCGAGTCGCAATGCTCGACCCATTCGAGACCGAAATCCTCTCTCCTCAACTAAAACAGCCATCGACTACAAGCTTCCCCACATTGACGACCTGCCTCATTCTGAAGTAGTTCGTACCCCTCAGTCATACGACCAAAGGCAATGATGAGCACGGAGTGAATGCGGGCGCCAAAAAGATCTCCCTCTTCTGGCTACAGTCTACCCCGCCTTTCCGCTATGGGACCTCGGAACAGTGGAGCGGAGAGGAATACATATCTTCCCCGCCACCGCAATGGGACGGGAGTTCTCTTCTCTCTGAACCCCACATCACTCTCCCTTCATACTATACCGACCCGGAATCAAGAGTCGCATCCTGATCATCTGCGAAAATGAAGGCCAAAGCTTGCACCAAATGCCGTCAATGGAAAGCTCGCTGTGATGGGATGCAGAATGGAGCGTGTTCGCGATGCCGGGCACTCAAGTATCCATGCGTTTTTGACGCCTCATTCAAGCGGACATCAAAGTCTCAGAAGCTGAAGGAGATGTCACTGGAGATCCAGCAGCTTCGAAATAATCTGATCCAACCTACGCCCAGCCATGCGTCGGACGAAGTGCCGCTAGATCACGAACAGGCACCGTGGTCACCTGTTGTGCCTTCTCCCAACGATGTCCTTTCATATCCGCCCATCACAACTTTCCCAGCCCTGCCAAGGTATCGCACCATTGGAGACGTAGGGCTGACGCTCAGTCAAGTCAATGAGTGTTTCAGAGCCTATTTCTCTCGGTGTCAACAATACCTCCCGTTCAAGATGAAGACTCATTCGCATGAAGACATCTTTGCAACGTCTCCCCTGTTGTTCTGGGTCATTTGTGCTGTCACATCGGGCGAGGAATTGCGTTCCTGGCTCTCGCCCATGATCAAAGCGATGGTTGCCGATATTCACGTGCTTCATCGCTCTATCGAGACAGTCCAAGCTCTTATCATCTTGTGTCTGTGGCCATTTCCGGTCACAAGTACCTTCGACGAC
>JAATGO010000343.1 GCA_015654605.1 Betaproteobacteria bacterium | reverse complement strand
TTCCGGCTCTATCTGGGCGGAAGATCCAAAGCAACGCGCAATCGCCGATAAATGGATGGACTGGGCTTCCCTCACTTTTGCTGGAGCTATGAAACCATACCGGACTGCGCTGTCCGAAAATTCTGAATCCCCCAAAATTGCAGGACTGGCGACCAAACTCAGTGCAGTTGCCTCTGTACTAGACAGTAGTCTCGCCAATTCAAAATTTGTTGGCGGTGAATCACTTACTATTGCCGACTTTGCTCTGGCACCGCATGTACTAAGATGGCATTTATTTACCATACCGAGAAACAAGCATCCTCATTTGCAACGGTATTTTGATACTATATCGACCCTTGAAGGCTTTCAGCAGTGTGTAGCTGAGCCATTAGGTTAAACATCCAGCAAGCTATGCCCAAGCGACGCGAACGAAAAGAGAAACTAAGAATCATTTACTAGGCAAACAAATGGCGACTAAAGGCAATTCGTCTATTGAAAAAGCTCTCGCCCTTCTTCTGCACTTCAAGTCCGGTGGTAAAAACACGTACTCGTTGCAGGAGTTGGCGCTCATGGCCAATCTCAATAAAGCGACAACATTACGTTTTCTGATCTCCATGGAAACCATGGGATTTGTTGAAAAAACTGGACCAGGAAACTATGGCTTGGGCACTGCCGCACTCCAATTAAGCAATCATTATCGAAAGTCATATCAGCTCAGCGATCATGTCGTTCCTGTGTTGCGGCATTTGGTTTCCACAACGGGACAAACAGCTGCTTTCTGGGTACGACGAGGCGAATACCGAGTCTGTCTTCACATGGTTCAATCAGAAACCGCATTAAGCAATCATCTGAGCGAAGGATCGGTGCGACCATATAACGAGGCTGCCACAGGACAAATCCTGCAAGCTTTTTCTGATAGCAGTGGTTCATTCGAAACCGTGCAGAAAAATTACTATGTACTCAATTTTGGTGAGCGACATCCCTTAATCGCATCAATTGCTGTCCCTGTATTTAAAACAGACGAGAAGCTAGTTGGTGCCATGTCAGTTTCTGGCCCCATAAACGATTTCGTTGGGGAAAAAGTGTCCGAATATCTGCGTGAACTTTTTTCAGCATCGATTACCTTGACTGAACGTCTGGGTGGCGATACATCTGAACTATCCAAGAGATTGCTTGCCCACTCCATCATATAAAGAGCGGATAATTCATTTGGTGAAGATAGATGATTTCTCAGAAAAATCAGCTTGTCATGTGGCTCCCCATCTCCGCCAATTCGTTCGTTGCATAAGGTCATTTTCTTTACGTCTATTAGAGCAAGCGATACCAATGGGCATATTTTTTTGATATCGCCTGCTCTTTTACATCTCAAGCCATTGCATCAGAATCGATGCCTGATTCCCATGTTAAAGAAGTTATCCGTTGCACCAGCCACCACGACACGATAACTGGCATGACTATCATTTCTCAACTTGGAATAGCTTGAATATAAAGATGTACGTTTAGATAAATCATGCACAAAGCCTACCCCAATTTGGCTCGCTCCTGCATTACTCACTGTTTCATTCGTTTTGCGAATATAAGAGCCGATGATCCGATTTGAGCTGCCCAGAGGAGCAGTAAAACCAATCAGTGCATCACGTGTACGCACACCAGCCATGCCAATATCTCTATTCCATGCATGCGTGGCATATAATTTAATCACGCGAAAATCATAGTTGATGCCAAGAAGTGTCGTCTTCGTCCGCAGCGCTCCAGTCGCATCTGCTCCATCTGTATAAACCAGCACGGAATCAAAGCCACCATTTTTATAGCCAGTGTAACCACCAAATGTACGCTTTGCTGCGGAATTACCGGCAACTTCACCAAAAGAATACAGCAACTGTCCACGTAATCCATTTTTGGCGTTATAAGTATAAGTCACCACATTATCAATGCGTGTACCAGAATAGTTAAAAAGGCGCCCGGAATCTCCCGCCATGGAATCCACAAAAGGATCAAACGTATTGATGCTGGCATGTACCGGCGTGCTCTGGCGACCGACCAATACTGTCCCCATATTACCTGTCAAACCAACCCAGGCAGCACGTCCGAACAGCAAACCGCCTTGCGCCGCAGCGCCAGTATCAGTAGAAAACCCATTTTCTAGACGAAAGATAGCCGCTAGACCACCTCCTAAATCTTCACGACCAGTGAAGCCGACACGACTACCATTCATGCCGCCACTGTTAAGTGACGTTACCCTACCGGCACCATTATTTTCAATTCCTATTCCCGCATCGACAATACCATACACGGTGACATTGGTTTGCGCAGCCGCTGTACCAGCAGCTAAGCCAAACAATGAAAAGGTGAGCAACATCTCTTTCATATACATCCCCCTGATAAATAATTCGGTAAAGATTTGACTGACTCGAATGCTAGAATTTTCAAGATCACAAGCAACGGAATAAAGATATCAAGTGTGATAAAAAATATATAATAATTATTTATAATGTAAGCTCAATATTCCTGATAAGCTTAGTCAATATGAATATCCAGCAATTACGATTTATTTGTGAAGTTGCCCGACACGGCCTGAAAATTTCCAAGGTCGCTGATGTCCTGCACACATCTCAGCCTGGAGTGAGTACACAGATACGACTTTTAGAAGAAGAATTGGGGCTAGCTATATTTTCGCGCCAGCGCAATCGAGGTGCG